>JAKCAB010000708.1 GCA_021839785.1 bacterium
AGCCGGGCTTGCGCGCCTTGAGCACTTCGGCCACGCCGGTGAGCGTGCCGCCGGTGCCGAAGCCCGCCACGAGAATGTCCGCGCGGCCGTCGGTGTCGCGCCAGATTTCCTCGGCCGTGGTGCGCCGGTGGATCTCCGGGTTCGCGGGGTTGGCGAATTGTTGCAGGATCAGGCTGTTGGGGGTGTGCGCATGCAACTCCTCGGCACGGGCGATGGCGCCCTTCATGCCATTCGCGCCGTCGGTGAGGACCAGCTTCGCGCCGAGGATTTTCAAGAGCTTGCGCCGCTCGAGGCTCATGGTCTCCGGCATGGTGAGGATCAGTTTCAGGCCTTTGGCGGCGGCCACGAACGCGAGCGCGACGCCGGTGTTGCCGCTGGTCGGCTCGATCAAGACCGTGTCTGGTTTGATGCGCCCGCTGCGCAGGCCGTCCTCGATCATCGCCACGCCGATGCGGTCCTTGACGCTCGAGAGCGGGTTGAAGAACTCGAGCTTGAGCAGGATCTCCGCGCGGGCGCCGTGCTTTTGCGCGGTGCGGTTGAGCCGGACCAACGGCGTGTTGCCGACGGTCTCCGTGATGTCGTTGAAGATGCGGGGCATGGGGTTCCTTCTATCAGGGGGCGGTTCTGGGCCTTGACCCGACGCCGCAACCGCACACGGAGGCATTCGCCTCCGCGCGATGCACCGTCGGGGACAAGCTATTGTTCACGTCACAATTCATTTTGCTGGCAGCAGCCGGAGCAAATTTCAGGGTGGTTGGTTCAGGCGGCAAATCCGCCTTCCGACGACGCATCCTCGGCGGGACTGGGTCCAGACTGCTGGGCGCGCGCGAACGCGCGCTGTTGTTGCCATTCAAGAAACGTCTTCACCGACAACGTCAACAAGGCGATCACCGCCAGCAGGCTGGCCACGGCGAAGGCGCCGGTGGCGTTGTACTCGTGGTAGAGTTTGTCCACGCGCAGCGGCAGCGTGTCGGTCTCGCCGGCGATGTGGCCGGACAGTACGGAGACGGCGCCGAATTCGCCCATCGCCCGCGCGTTGCACAGGATCACGCCGTAGAGCAACCCCCACTTCACCGACGGGAGCGTGACCTGCCAGAACGTCCGCCACCCGCTGGCGCCCAGTGTGAGCGCGGCTTGTTCCTGGTCGTTGCCGGTGGCTTGCATCACCGGGATGAGTTCCCGCGCCACGAACGGAAACGTGACAAAGACCGTGGCCAGCACGATGCCGGAGACGTTGAAAACGATGCGGATGCCGTGCGCGTCCAGCCAGGGGCCGAGGTAGCCCTGCATGCCGAACAGGACAAGATAGATGAGGCCGGCGACGACCGGCGAAATGGCGAACGGCAGATCGATCAGCGTGATCAAAAACGCTTTGCCGCGAAACTGGAACTTCGCGATCGCCCACGCTGCGGCCACGCCGAACACGGTGTTCAGCGGCACCGCAATAGCCGCCACGAGCAGCGTCAACTTCGCCGCGGCGATCGTG
Organism: bacterium; assembly: GCA_021839785.1. The sequence goes on from JAKCAB010000708.1 coordinate 1,487, forward strand.
TCCGGCTCCACCAGCGCGGCCAGGTACGCCCGCCCGCCCTTGGCCAGCGCCTGCCAGAAGACGTTCACGAGCGGCAGGACCAAGAACACGGTGAGGAACAACACGGCCGCGCCGATCAGGAGTCGCCGCGCGAGCCCGCCCTCCGCGGGGCCGTGCCCGTGGGTGCGTTGCGCGAGTAAGCGCGATTTGGCGGCGCCGGACATAGTTCAGCGTTGCCAGGCGCTGGCCCAGCGTTCGAGGAGGTTGATGACGGCCAGCAGCACGAACGACAAGGCCAGCAGCACGACGGCGATGGCAATGGCGCCGGCATAATTGAATTCTTCGAGCCGGATCACGATCAGCAGCGGCGCGATCTCCGATTCGAACGGCTGGTTGCCCGCAATGAAAATCACCGAGCCGTACTCGCCGATCGCGCGGGCAAAGGCGAGGGCGAAGCCGGTCAGCACTGCTGGCAGCAGCGTCGGCGCGATGATGGTGAAGAACGTGCGCCAACGCCCGGCGCCGAGCGTGGCGGCGGCTTCTTCGACCTCGGTCTCGAAGCCTTGCAGCACCGGCTGCAACGTGCGCACCACAAACGGCAGGCCGATGAACGTGAGCGCGATCACCACGCCCAACCGCGTGTAGGCGCCCTGGATGCCCAGCGGCACCAGCCACCGCCCCAGCCAGCCGTTCGCGGCGAACAGGCTGGAGAGCGTGAGTCCCGCCACCGCGGTGGGCAGCGCGAACGGCAGGTCCACGAGCGCGTCGAACAGGCGTTTGCCGGGGAATTCGTAACGAACCAGCACCCAGGCCACGAGCGTGCCGAAGACGGCATTGACGAGCGCCGCCACGAACGCGGCCCCGAAGGTGAGCCGGTACGCGGCCAGCGCGCGGTCCGAGGCGGCCAGTTGCCAGAACTCGGCCCAGGTCAGGCCAAGCAATCGCAGGAACAACGCCGCCACGGGAAGGAGCACGATCACGCTCAGGTAAACGAGCGTGTAGCCCATGGTCCGGCGAAAGCCCGGCAGCACGTTGAAGGGTCGGGCAGCCATGCGGCACTGGTTGACGCTGGCTCAGCTTAGGGGGCGGGCGCGGTGGCGCAAAGGATTTATGCGCCGCGGAACAGGTCTTCCACGGGATCGCTTTCGACGCCGATGTCGGCGAACAGCCAGGAAGAAAGATAGCGTTCGCAGCACGAAGGCATGACCGCCACCACGCGTTTGCCGGCGTTTTCCGGACGTTTCGCGACCTGGAGCGCCGCCCAGGCGCACGCTCCGCTGGAGATGCCCACCGGCACACCGTCGATCCGGTTGATCTGTTTGGCGACTGCCGCGGCGTCGTCCTCCTTGACCGTGATGACCTCGTCCACGACGGCGCGATTGAGGTTTTCCGGGATGAAGCCGGCGCCGAGACCTTGAAGCTTGTGCGGTCCGGGCTGGCCGCCCGAGATGACGGGCGAGCCGGCCGGTTCCACCGCCACGATCTTGAGCGCCGGCAGGCGCGGTTTGAGCACCTCGCCCACGCCGGTGACGGTGCCGCCCGTGCCGACCCCCGCCACCACGAAGTCCACCCGCCCGTCGGTGTCGCGCCAGATTTCCTCGGCCGTGGTCTGCCGGTGAATGGCGGGGTTCGACGGATTCGAAAACTGTTGCAGGATGACGCTGTTCGGAATCTTCGCCCGCAATTCCTCCGCCTTGGCGATGGCGCCTTTCATGCCTTTCGGGCCTTCGGTCAACACCAGTCGCGCGCCCAGGACCTTGAGCAATTTGCGCCGTTCGAGGCTCATGGTTTCCGGCATGGTGAGAATCAGTTTCAAACCTTTCGCCGCCGCCACGAACGCCAGCGCAATGCCGGTGTTGCCGCTGGTCGGCTCGATCAAAACTGTGTTGGCGTCGATCTGGCCGGCCTTCAACGCGTCTTCGATCATGGCCACGCCGATGCGGTCCTTGACGCTGGAAAGCGGGTTGAAGAATTCGAGTTTGAGCAACACTTCGGCCACGGCGCCGTGCGCCTGGGCGGTGCGGTTCAAGCGGACCAGCGGCGTGTTGCCGATCGTCTGGGTGATGTCGTCGTAGATGCGTGCCATAAATCAGGAGGGGTGCGGTTAGTTTACAGGGTGAATCAACGGCGGGCGCGACTGATTTGATCGAAGACGCCGCCTTCGCCGAAATGCCGCGGCTGCGCTTTGGCCCAGCCGCCAAACGCTTCGTCGATGGTGACCAACTTGATCGCCGGGAACTGCGCCGCATACTCGGCGGCCACTTCCGCGAGGCGGGGTCGGTAGAAATGTTTCGCTGCGATGCGCTGGCCTTCGGGCGAGTAGAGATACTCCAGATAGGCTTTCGCGACCGCCTCGGTGCCGCGTCGCTTGACGGTGTGATCCACCCAGGCGACCGGCGGCTCAGCCAGGATGCTCAGCGACGGCGTGACCACCTCGAACTGGCCAGCACCAAACTCGGCGCGGGCGAGGTAAGCCTCGTTTTCCCAGGCGATCAGCACGTCGCCAATGCCGCGCTGGACAAAAGTCGTGGTCGCGCCTCGCGCGCCGGTGTCCAACACCGGCACGTTCGCGAAAAGACGGGTCACGAAGCCGCGTGCTTTGGCCTCGTCGCCGCCGGCCTTCTGCGCCGCGTAAGCCCAGGCAGCCAGGTAATTCCAGCGGGCGCCGCCGGAAGTCTTGGGGTTGGGTGTCACCACGGCGATGCCAGGCTTCACCAAATCGTCCCAGTCCTTGATGCCTCTCGGGTTTCCCCGGCGGACCAGAAAAACGATCGTACTCGTGTAAGGCGAGCTGTTGTGCGGCAACCGTTTCTGCCAGTCGGCGGGCAACAAATACCCCTTCGTGGCAATGGCGCCGATGTCGTGGGCCAGCGCGAGCGTTACCACGTCCGCCGGCAGGCCGTCGATGACCGAGCGCGCCTGTTTGCCGGAGCCGGCGTGCGATTGCTTGATTTCGACCGTGTCACCGGTCTGAGCCCGCCAGTGCTTGGCGAAGGCGGCATTGAAATCCTCGTAAAGCTCGCGGGTGGGATCGTACGAAACATTCAGCAGCGTGACCTCGGCTGCGCGCGCTCCAAATGTGGCCAAAGCCAGCAGCGCCGCCACCGCCAACCCGCGCCCGCGACCCGAATCCGGGAACGTGAACGCGCGACCTGCCTGCCAAGGGCGGGTAGCTAAGCGACTGAGGTCGCTCCCGCGTCGCGTTGAGATCGTGCCGTTCATCGTTCCGTGCCCGGTTACCGCAAAACTTGTCGGCGTAGCTTAGTTCTAAACATTACTATGTCAATCATCATTGTCATGTATCCGCGCAGCGCTTGAATAGCAAGGCAGGCCGACCGCCACGAACAACCGCCAGATCGCATTGCAGACGCCGTATTGTACCCTTAAACCCAAGCGCTTCCACCGAGACCAGCCGGTCAACCGGCGAAATCACGGGAACAGCACGAAGTGTCCGTCCGGCAACACGACCCCCGCCGCTCCATTGCCCGGACTGGGTGCGGAACCGGTGGCTCCTTGAGGCCGGCCGTTACGGTCATAAAGCTGCCAGCCCAGCGCTTCTTGGTGCTTCCATGCCACGAGCGTCGCGCCGGCGGCGGCGGCGCCCAGCGCCACCAAACCCTCGCGAATACCGATCGTTCCCGGCGTTTCGATTTCTCCGGGGGGCACAACC
>JAKCAB010000245.1 GCA_021839785.1 bacterium
CTCCGCCTGATCCACGATCTCGATTTCGAGGCTGCGGAGCTTCGAGTACACCTCGTCCAGGTCATCCGGCGAAATGACGCTGTCGGGGATGATGTCGTTGATGTCGCTGTACGTGAGGTAGCCCTGTTCCTGCGCCAACCGGACCAATTCCTTGATCTTTTCGGTAAGATCCACCCCGGACTGGGTGTGCATCTCCGGGCTGACCACCGCCGCGGGAGGCCCCGCCGGACCTGGGGGGGTAGCCGGAAGGGGCGCAGAACCATTCGGGCCCGGCCCGGCCGGTTTCGTGGGCGCGGTCGCGGGCTTGGGCCGCGGGCTCGCGACCTTGGCATCCGGCGCGGGCGACGGCGGTTTGGCGAGCCGGGGTTGCCGGTCACTCGCCGGTTTTGCGCTTTTGCGAGAAGGGTGGTGGACAGCTTTCTTGACCTTCGATTTGGACATACGTCACGTTTCCGGCCTGACTCGCCCCCTGGGCGGGTAGAACGAAGCCCGTCAATATCTCTGTGAGGGTCAGGCGCGTCAAGCGGCGAGTCCCGGATTCCGGCGCGCCGCTGGCGCCTCGAGGCTTGAATGGCCGCGCAGACACAATTCCTGCACTCCCAATCGCAGTTCAGGGCTGGTGTGCCACGCCGGCGCCGCTACAATGGCGGGGTGAAGCGGATCGGTCTCTTTGGCGGCTCGTTCAATCCCGTGCATCTGGCCCACCTGCTCATCGCCCGGGCCGCGCTGGAAGAACTGGCGCTGGACCGCCTGTTTTTCATCCCTGCGGCCCAGTCGCCGTTCAAACCCGACCAGACTGTGGTGTCGGGGGCACAGCGCGCCCGTCTGCTGCGTCTGGCGTTGGCGGGCTGGACGCGCTGCGAGGTCGAAACCCTGGAACTCGATCGCGGCGGCGTGTCGTACACGATCGACACCGTCCGGGCCTACGCCGTCCGTTTTCCCGACGCGGAGTTGTTTTGGCTGATCGGCGCCGATCACCTGGCGTTGCTGCCAAGCTGGCGCGAGGCCGGAGAACTGGCGCGGCTGGCGACCTTTGTCGTCGCGGCACGCCCCGGCGAGGCGTTCGCCCCGCCGGCCGGCTTCCGCGTCAAGCGACTGACGGGTTCCCCCACCGCGATTTCGGCATCCGAGATGCGCGCCCGCGTGCGGGCAGGCCAGCCTCTGGAGCCTTGGATGCCGGCCCCTGTCGCGGAAGCGATCCGCAATTCCGGACTTTATCTCTGACCCGCCTTTGGGCAACGTGCCCGCAATGGACTCGAAACAACTGGCTCTGCGATGCCGGGAGCTCGCGGAGAGCAAAAAAGCCGAACAGGTCGTGGTGCTCGACCTGCGCAAGCTGTCTTCGGTGACCGATTTCTTCGTTCTGGCCACAGGGCTGAACGAACCGCACCTCCGCGCCATCGTGGACGAGATCAGCGAGAAACTTGCCGAGGAATACGCGCTGCGGGCGCGCGCTCAAGACGGCACGTGGAAGACGAATTGGGTGGTGTTGGACTACTTCGACGTGATTGTGCACGTCATGCGGCCGGAAACCCGCGAGTTATACGCTTTGGAAAGCCTTTGGGGTGATGCCCCGCGGCTCCGTGCCCGACGCCCTGCCCGGCGGAAGCCCATTGCTCCCGACTAAGCGTTTGTCACTGCCGATGCCTCTCCGGACGGCATCGCCTCCACGCTGGTGGATAGCAGTTCCGCCGCCGCCGCCGTCTTGGCCATCGCGGCCAGGGCACTCGCGAAATCATCCAGACCGGAGGCCGGCACGATGACATTGTCGTGCCAGCCGGCCACGTCTTCGGTGATTCGCAAGAATCTTCCGCGCGGGTTTTCGCGCAAGGAGAGGGTGAAGAGCTTTCGCTCGATTTGCAGCTTCTCGCAGCGCAACGTCTTTTCTTCCACTCCCACCTGGTTTGGCATCGCCCGCGGTTGATGTCCAATCGGAGCGGTTTTAGGATCACTGAACGTCATGTTATCCCTCCGGTCTGACTAGTTTCTAGCGCGAGGCAGTGTTCCTTAGTTGGAGGGCGCTGTCAACGCCGCAGTTGACGGATTGACGACTTTTCAGCCGGTAGTCACAGCCGACTTTGAGGCGGTCTCGGGCCTCGGCGAGGCGAGGAATGACTCGTGCGCCAGACTCGATGCCGCCCTCCCCAAGGAGCTTTGCCGAACCCGCGGTTGGTGCGTGGCGGGCGGTCTATTTGATGCCCACCAGCCGTTCGCGCCAGATCCGGTGGAGTTCGACGGTGGCGCGCACGTCGCGCAGGCAATACTCCGCGATTTCGCGGTGACGACCTTCTGCGAGCAGGCGGTTCACGTCCATGCCGCTCACGCCGTGGCTCTTGGGCGATTCGATGCCGAAGGCCTTGCAGTAAAAATCCAGATTGAACCGTCGGGCGGCACCGTCGCGACCGCTCACACCGTAGAAGGTGAGTTGCTCGGCGAGGTCGCAGTGCGGCTCGGTGGCGAACCGGTAGCCCAGCCAGTTCTTGCGGGTGATCGGGACATTCAGGACCGCCGAGCGCAGGTACAAGAACGGCACATCGAAGCCGCGGCCGTTAAACGTCACCACCTGGTCGTAATGGCGGGCCACGTCCCAGAACGCGTTCAAGAGCTCGCTTTCGTCCATGCAGGGGACGAATTCCACGGCCGGGTCGCTCGCTGCGCCTTCCTCGAAGTCCGCGGCGATGAATTGTACCTGTCCCCGCGCCGTGTCGGCGTTGAGCATGGCGATACAGACCACTTGGGCGGTGAAGGGATAGAGATTGAGCTGTTGCTGAAGCTCGCCCCGCCGCTGTTCGCGCGCGGTTTCGTCGGGGATCCGCTCCGCGTCGCGGAACAAGTATTCCCACTGGGCTTCGTCAAAATGCTCGCGGGACAGGCTGGAAGTCTCGATGTCGAAAACCAAGGTGGCCACGGGAAGGGAGAACTCGACCGGGAGGCGAACCTCGCCTAGGCGGGGTTTGCCTCCCGGTCATCGCTGATGGTTCAGGAGTTACTTTTTCTTAGCTGCTTTCTGGGCAGGTTTCGGGGCTGCGGGTTTGGTTGCTTTTTTGGCGGGTGCTTTTTTCTTGGCAGGCACTTGGATGTCACCTCCCCTCTATGGTTGGATTAAAATCGGTTTCGCGAACTCGCACTTTTCATCGGGTTTAACGTTGGGATTCTGAACGACCCTTTTCCAGACTGCAACAACGCACTTCGTCGAATTCGCAAAATTTCCTGCCACCGGTCCGTTCGGCTCCGTGCCCGTAGCCACGGCGCCGGAAGCCCGCGATTTCGGGGTGTCTTCAAGGTCGCCGTTCCGCGATCGTGTCTGTGAATAACTGGCGGCAGTGGTCCGTTGACACTCGCCGCAATCGTCCCAGGCTTGTGTGTCATCACCATGATCCATCATCCCAATCAGCGACCGGCCGGCGTGGCAATTCTCGCGACGATGTGGCTGGCGCTGCTGGCGGGCTGCGGCGGTGCGCCCGAGGTCGAACGCGGCGTTCACCTCATGGACGAGAGCGACACGCTCGAACCCACCGCCACCTTCGAATTCCGCTTCGAACAGCCGGTCGTGGCCGGCAGTCTGGTGGGCAGTGTGGCGACGCCATCGCCGCTGGTCATCACTCCGGACCTGCCCGGCGAGTGGACGTGGCTGAGCCGGCGCAACGGCGTCTTTCACCCGCATTCGGCGCCACTTTTGGGCCGCGCGTATCGTCTGTCGCTGGCGATCGGCAGCGACATCCAGTTCGAGCGCGTTTTGCGAACGCCGGAGTTCGCGGTCATCCACACCGTGCCGCGCGACTTCAACCCCGACAACCTGTCCTGCACGCCGTCGGTGCGGGTCTATTTTAACGCCGATCTCAAACCGGCGGACGCGGCCGGTTTCGTGGAGTTCATCGACGCCACCGGCCGGCGCGCCCAGGCCAACGTGCGCCAAGTGACGCGCGCGGACCAGGACGACTGGAGCGAGACGGGACCGCAGGCGCCGCTCACGTGGAACGAGCGCTTCGTCGAGGCGAAGCCGCGCGAGTCAGCGGCCAGGCCGGCGACACCGCGCGCCGCTGGCGCGAAGGAACCGGACTCCGCCCAAACGATCGCGAACGGCCTGGTGATCTTCCCCGCCGAACCGCTGCCCGTGGGGGCGAACTGGCAACTGCGATTGCGTGCCGGGTTGCCAGCCGCAGATCCTTATCTCCAGTTCGCACGCGACACGACCATCGCCCTCGGCAACGTCATTCCGTTCGCGGCGACAGACGTGAGCGCGCGCAGCAGTCTCCAATCCGGCCGGCGCATCTTGATCGAATTCTCCAAGCCGGTCTCACCCGAGTTGAACGGCTCCAATGTCCTGAAATGGATGGCAGTCACGCCGTCGCCTTCGAACTTGGTGGCGTCGCTTGCCTCCTCAACCGTCAGCCTCGAGGGCGATTTCCAGCTCGACGAACACTACCTTGTCACCGTGAAAGCCGGGCTGCCCGCGCGCGAGCCGGTGACGCAGGCAGAAGCGATGACGCAGACGGTCACCTTCGCCCCGTTGCCGCCGCGTCTGTCCCGGCCGGGACCCCGCCCGCCGCCACGGTCACGCCGCCCGCCGCGGGGCAGTATCTGATCGTCGTCACCGCCAAAGACGCAAGCGGTCACGAGGTGGTCACCGCCGTCACCGAATATGTCTCCGGCGAGGAGAAACTGGCGTGGAACTACCGCGCCCCCGCCATTCTCGATTTGATCCCGGATCGCACCAATTATCTCGCGGGCCAGATCGCGACCGTCCTGCTCAAGGCCCCGTTCAGCGGCACCGCCGTCGTCAGCCTCGAACGCGACCGCGTCACCCGCTCGTTCGTGACCAACCTGGTCGGCAACGCCCCGGCCATCCAAGTGCCCTTGACCGACGCCGACGCGCCGGCCACGTACCTTTCGGTGTTCTTGTTGCGCGGGCAGGCGGACAGTCCGCGCCAAGTCCCGGAACCGGAATACTCGCTCGGTTACTGCGCGCTCAACGTGGACCGACCGGAGACGCGGCTGAACGTGGCGTTGACCTTGCCCGCGGCCGATTTTCGTCCCGGCGAAACCGTGACCGTCGATGCCACGGTCGCCGACGGCACCGGCCAGCCCGCACCCGCTGCCGAGGTGACGCTTTACGCCGTCGATGAAGGC
>JAKCAB010000660.1 GCA_021839785.1 bacterium
CCCTCGACATGGAAGGCGTGTTGACGCCGGAAATCTGGATTGCCGTGGCGGAAAAGACCGGCATTCCGGGCCTGCGGCTCACCACCCGCGACGTGCCGGATTACGACGTGCTCATGCGCGGCCGGCTGAAACTCCTGGCCGAGCACGGCCTGAGGCTCTCGGACATCCAGGCGGTGATCGGTTCGCTTAGCCCGTTGCCGGGCGCCTTGGAGTTCCTGCGCGAACTTCGCAGCTCCACCCAGGTCATCATCCTTTCGGACACCTTCGAGCAATTTGCCCAGCCGTTGCTGCGCCAGCTCGAATGGCCCACGTTGTTGTGCCACCGGCTGGTGGTGGAAAACGACCGCGTGGTCGATTACCGGCTGCGCATCCCCGAACAAAAACAGCGCGCGGTGGCGGCGCTCAAACTGCTCAATTACCGCGTCATTGCCGGCGGCGATTCTTACAACGACACCGCCATGCTGACCGAAGCGCACGTCGGGATTCTGTTCCGCGCGCCCGAAAACGTGCGCCGCGAATTTCCGCAGTTTCAAGCGGTGGAGACTTACCCGAAGTTTCTGGCGCTCATCCGCGCTGCGCAAAGCTGAGGCCGAAAAAAAAGGGGTCAGTTCAGCTTTTTGTAAGCCGCGCGTAATGTCGGTTTTCCGGCAGCGAGAAAAGTCTCTTCGAAATCGGTCCGCACCTCGGCCAATTCCACTGGCGTCTCGCAGGCGGCGAATCTGGGATCGCCGGCGAAAGACTCGCGCATCTGGGCGAAATAATCGTCGTCGTCTGTCCGCAAATAGACCAAACCGCCCGCCGCCAAGGTAGCGTGCGCAATGCGGACAAATTCGCCGTTCACCAACCGCCGGCTGCGATGTCGTTTCTTTGGCCAGGGATCGGGGAAGTAGATGTGAATAGACTGAACCGACCCCTTTGGCGTTAGGTATCGCAAAAAGTACGCGGCGTCGATCCGCAGTCCGCGCACGTTTGTGAGGCCCCGGCGCGGCGCCTTGCGCTCCAGCTTCCGAATCCGGCCCAGCAGGCGCTCGATCCCCAAGAAGTTGCGCTCCGGGTGCAATGCCGCGTAACGCATCAAAAAGCCCCCGTCGCCGCTGCCCAATTCGATTTCGACCGGCGCCTGGCGGCCGAACAGGGTGGCGAAATTGAGCGGATCGAGAACCGAATCTAGCTTCACCAGCACGCCTGCCTGCCGGGGTGTCGTTTCGCCGATCGGAGTCGCTTGAACAGGCGCGGCGATTTCGATTTCGCAACCCATGACAAAACAGGCCGATGGCGAGTCGCTTTCGAGTTCCAAGCAAGTCGCGGAGAAGCGTTACTTGGATACGAACAGCGCGAGCGAGGCGGTGTAGCCGTGGAGGAAATTGCGTTTGCCCACCGGTCCGATCTCGCCGTTGCAGAAAAAGCCGGTCAGGCCCAGCGGTCCGAGGTACTGCTGAGCCAGGTGCGCGTCATGGTTCGGGCTGCCGAAGAGGCCCTGGCCGCGCCCGTTGCACACGCAGAGGCAACCGCCAAACATCTCGCGGGCGGCCACGGTCTTGCGCGCGCGTTGGAGCAGTTCCACCAGATCCTCGTTGGCGGCGGCGGCATCGCGGCACTGGAACTGGAGCGATTGTCCCAGCCGCGGGCGGGCGCCGACGGCCAACGCCCCGGAATTGGGATCGCCGCCCAGGAGATTGCGGACCAGAAAATCGCCGCGATGAAACTCCTCCTGATACTCGTTGACCACGAAACCCACCATCAGATTGCCCTGCGCGCGGCGCTGCTGTTCTTCCGGAAGTTGGTTGAAGGTTTCGACCAGGACCTTGTACGCCGGCTGGTTGCCGATTTGTTGAATGACGTTGCCGTCCACCTTGGTGATCGTCCACGGCTCGCCGATGGGCGTGCAGCCCTGCGAAATCACCGTCGCCAATTCCACCTCGCCGCCAAACGAAATCGCGACACCGCCTTCCTCGAAGACCTCGCCGTTGAGGTACAACTGCGTGCGTTGCTCGTTGACGCGCCCGCTGGCGAGGCCACCGGCGATCGGCACCGAAGGGTAAGCTTCATTCCAGCCGGCCACCCACGCTTCGCAGTCCATGTGAAAGGGATCGGCGAAGGCCAGCCAGCCATTCGATTCCTCCGGGCCGACACCCGCCTCGTGGTGCCAATAGCCGGGACCGTTGGCCTCCTCGACTTGGGCCTGTGTGAAATGGGCGGTTTTGAGTTCCGCGCCGGGGAGGTGGTACAGCCCCAGCACCAGTCCGCCCTTGCCTTCGATCTCCTGGTCGCCGGTGATCAAGCTCGCGCTCGAGCAGCCGGCCAATGTCGCTACCCGGCCGTGCACTTGCACCAGTTCGAGGATCGTTTCCGCGTGGTCGAATAGCGGCGGCGAAGCGAACAGCAAACCCAGCGTGGGTGCCTTTCCCCCCAAACGGGCGCGCAGACCTTCGATCCAGGGCCGTAGCGCGTCCTCGTTAAACCCTTGGTCCCAGTAACCGGTAACCGCATGCTCCGTCACCTGTACTTGCACAGCGCAAACCTATTGACCGGCGCCACAAAAGCAAACCCAACTCCGCACGAAATCAGCGTTTTTGATTCGGTTTCGCCTGCGCCATTGCCGGCCAGCGCCGGAGCCGCTTAACTCCGCACCATGCGGAACGAAGACGCGCCCGCGGCTGCGCCCAATCCACCTCGCCCCCCAATCCGCCGGTGGCCGGCGTGGCTGATCGTGGGTTCGCTGGCGGTCGTGATCGCGGCGATCCGGCTGCGGTCCGACCTGCCGTACCAAAGCCGCAACCTGGCCACAATGATCGCCCTGATGATTGGCGGGGCCTTGCTGTGGCTGTGGTGGATGCTGCTTTCGCGTGCGCCGTGGCGTTGGCGATTGGCGCTCGGCGGCGCGGCTGTGCTTGCGGTCGGGGCGGGAGCCGCGCTGTTGCGGATTCGCGGCGTAAGCGGCGACTTGTTGCCGATCCTCGAATTTCGCTGGGCGGCCAGCGCCGTCAACCCAGCTCCAATTCCCGAAAGCGTTTCTTCGAACGCGCCGACGGCCATCGCCTCGACCGTCGCCGGCCGGCCAAGACCTGACTTTCCACAGTTCCTGGGCCCGACCCGCAACTGCGTTATTCCCGGACCGCGCCTGGATCCGGATTGGACCGTGCACCCGCCGCAGGTTCTTTGGCGCCAACCGATCGGCGCGGCCTGGTCCGGTTTTGCCATTGTCGGCGGGCGAGCCTTGACGCAGGAGCAACGCGGCGACGACGAACTCGTGACCTGCTATGACGCGCTCACCGGCCGCGAATTGTGGGCGCACGCGGACGCTGCGCATTACCAAACCACGATCGCCGGCGAAGGCCCGCGCTGCACACCTACGGTGGTGAGCAACCGCGTCTTCACGCTTGGTGCCACCGGCATCCTGAATTGTCTGGACCTCGCGGACGGCCACCCGCTTTGGAGCCGCCAGATCACGCAGGACGCCGCATCTTCGATGCCGGGATGGGGTTTCGCCGGCTCGCCGCTTTACCTCGAAGGCCGAGTAATTGTTAGTGCCGGCGGCCAAGACAATCGCTCGCTACTGGCCTACCGCGCAGACACCGGCGAAATCGCCTGGACCGGTGGCTCCGCGCCGGCGGGCTACAGCTCGCCGGTGCTGGTCAAATTGGCCGGCGTGCCGCAAATCCTGATGTTCAACCAGCAGCGGATCACCGCGCACGCGCCGGCCACGGGCGCGGTGCTGTGGGAATATCCTTGGGGCATCGGCCAGCCGCACGTCGCCGTGCCGGTGGTGGTCGGCACCAACCGCGTGGTGTTCTCAAGCGGCTATGGCGTGGGCGCGGAGTTGCTCGAAGTCGCGCCGGCGAGCGACGGTCGCCTGACCGCGACGCGGGTGTGGAAGTCCATTCGGCTCAAGGCCAAGTTCGCCAACTTCATCGCGCGCGGCGGTTTTCTGTACGGCCTGGACGACGGCGTGCTGGCGTGCGTGGACCTCAGGGACGGCTTGCAGAAGTGGAAGGAAGGCCGTTACGGGCATGGCCAGATGCTGTTGATCGACGACTTGCTGTTGCTCACCGCCGAGAATGGCGAGCTCGTGCTGTTGCGGCCGACGCCCGAAAGCCCGAACGAATTGCAGCGGTTCAGAGTCTTCGACGAGAAAACCTGGAACCCGCCCGCGCTGGCCGGCGATGTGTTGCTGGTCCGCACCGATCAACACGCGGCGTGCGTCCGCCTTGCCTTGGCCCCAGCGCCTTGACTCGAAGACTCAAGGCCCCGGCTCGCTCCGCTCTGCCCCGCCCCGCCAGGTAAGGCAAACGTTCAGCCCGAAGTTCCAGAGCGTCACCAACCCGATCGCCAGCAGGTTGGCCAGGTACAGGTTGAATCCCAGCCCGGTGTGGAACAAATAAAGCAACACCACCGCCAACCCAATTCCCGCCCCGCAGATCGCGTGAAATCGCCACAGCCGGCGCCGCACACCCGCGCCTCCTCCGCGCCCAAAGCCCTGCGCTCGAAACGTCCACACCTCGTTCCACAAAAAGTTATTGAGCAGGGCGGTCTCCGCCGCGCATACCTTGCTGAGGCTCACGTTCCAGCCCAGCCCGACTGCCAGCCCGTGCAACACCGTCATGTCCACCACCAGGCCGCTCCCGCCCACCAGGCAGAATTGGAGGAACTGCCGCAATCGCCGCGCGCCCCGGTAACTCTGGACAAGGCTGATCATGGGTCACTGGTCATTTGTCATGGGTCACTGGTCATTGGCAATCGGCGATCGGCAATCGACCATTGACAATCGGCTTTCAAGTCTCGGCTTTCAGCCCTTGGCCCTCTGTCCTCTGCTCCCTAACCCCTAACCGCTAATCTCTAATCCCTGCCGCCACCCCGCCAGGTGGCGTGCGCTTGGAGCCAGAGCAGGTCCCGGTTGCCCGGCATGGGCGCGTCGTCCCGCGGCGGGGCCAGCGTCCGCGCGTCCCCCCAGCGATGGCTCTCCAAGTGCCCGTCGGCAAAGGCCAGCGTCGCCCCTTGCCGGTGCCGCGCCCCCGGCTTGTCCCGCAGCACCCAGGCCCCCGGCTGGTCGGCGGCGAAGTCCCATTGCAGAGCGAAACTCCCGTCGTTGATCGTCTCCGCGCGCTCGTCGAGGAA
>JAKCAB010000861.1 GCA_021839785.1 bacterium
GAGCATTTCAAGGAACTCGTGTTCGACACGGTCATCCCGCGCGCCACGCGGCTCGCCGAGGCGCCCAGTTTCGGCAAACCGATCATTGCGTACGATCCGTACAGCGCCGGCGCGGCGGCTTACGAAGTCCTCGCGCAGGAAGTGTTGACGCGCCTCACCGAGCGGACGGCCAAGGTGCCGGTCTAAACTGAAACAGCGGCGGCGTGGGTCTGGCCGTGCCGCGCGGCCTTGGACTGAAGTAATGCCGAATGTGGGTTACCGATTGGCTCGCGGCTCGGGACTCGCGATTGGACTCGCCGTTGGTTTGACGCCGCCACGTTTGCAGGCAAACTCTCGCAATTATGAATTACGCGCTCTTGCACCCGGTCGCGCGCCTCCTGGGCGGCGTGGCCCTGACGCTGGTCGTCTCAGCGTCGCTCGCGGCCGAGTGGCCGCAGTTTGCCGGCCCGAACCACGACGGCTCGACCCCGGACAAGGTCGCCGGCGCCTGGCCCGAAGGCGGACCCAAGCGGCTTTGGAAAGTCCCGACGCCGACGGGCTTCAGCGTGTTCTCGGTGGCGGGTGGTTGCGCTTACACGTTGGTGAGCCGTGAAGCCGACGGGGCTTTGCAGGAGGTCTGTCTGGCGTTGGACGCTGCGAGCGGCAAGGAGTTGTGGGCCACGCCGCTGGGAATCGCGAAATATGACGGCGGCGGCGATTCGGGCGCGCCGGATAACAAAGGCGGCGACGGCCCGCGGTCCACGCCCACCGTGGACGGCGACCGCGTGTACGCGTTCGATGGGCGGCTGAAGCTGCATTGCCTCAACGCCACCGACGGGCAGCCGGTCTGGACGAAGGACTTTGTCCAGGAACTCGGCGCCAAAGGCATCCAGTGGCAGAACGCCGCGTCGCCGGTGATCGAAGGCGATTTGATCTTCGTCTGTTGCGGCGCGCCGGGGAAATCGTTGCTCGGCCTCAAGAAGACCGATGGCAGCATTGTCTGGAGCGGCGAGAGCGACGTGCCCACGCACGCCACGCCCACGCTGGCCACGTTGCACGGCGGGCGGCAAATCGTCTTCTTCACCCGCACCGGGCTGGTGGCCTGCGAAACCCAGACCGGCAAGGTGCTTTGGCGGCAGGCCTACCGGTTCAGCGTTTCCACGGCCGCGTCGCCGGTGGTTTCCGGCGACATCGTCTATTGCTCGGCGGGTTACGGCGTGGGCACCGGCGCTTACCGGATTGCCAAAGATGGCGACCAGTGGACCTCGACCGAAATCTGGCGGATCACCGGGGACGATCTGGCGAACCATTGGAGCACGCCGGTGGTCAAGGACGGCTTCGTGTACGGCATTTACGGCTTCAAGCAGTACGGCAAGGCGGCGCTCAAATGCGTCGAACTGGCCACCGGCAAGGAGAAGTGGTCCGAGGCGGGTTTCGGTCCGGGCGGCGTGGTGCTGGCGGGCGGGCAACTGGTAGTGCTCAACGACCGTGGCGAACTGGTGTTGGTGGCAGCCCAGCCGGAGGGCTACAAAGAACTCGCCCGCACCCAAGCCGTGAGCGGCAAATGCTGGAACCGCCCCGTCGTGTGCGGCGGACGCATTTACGCGCGCAGCACCGCGGAAGGCGCCTGTCTGGAAGTGGCGCCCGCCGTGGCTGCCCGGCGGGAGTAGTCCGCAACTCGCGCGCGCAACTCAACTGACGCAAGCCGCCCCGGCCTTGCCAAGCCGGTCGCGCCTCCCTACCCTGCGCGCGACACGAAACTCCATTCATGCCATGAAACGATTCGTCCTCACTCTCTGTGCCATCGCCTGTTCGCTGTTCGTGCTCGGGGTTTCGGCTGCGGAAAGCCAGAACCGGCCGGCCCGGCCCGCGGCGCGCGGGTCGGTGATGCACGTGGTGTCCTTCAAGTTCAAAGCCGACGCCGGCGCGGACAAGATCAAGGAAGTGGAGAAGGCGTTCGCCGCGCTCAAGCAGAAGATCCCGCAGATCGTCTCGTACGAGTGGGGCACCAACATCAGCCCGGAGAAGCTCAACAAAGGATTCACGCACGCGTTCGTCCTCACTTTCAAGAACGCCGGGGACCGTGACGCTTATCTGGTTCACCCGGCCCACAAGGAATTCGGCAAGCTGGTCGGCCCGGTGCTCGACGACGTTTTCGTGGTGGATTTCGTGGCGAAACACAATTAGCCCGCGCGGGCATGACCCGGTGCCCGCACACGAAGCGAGCATTTTGAGTCCTGCCGGGAGCGGGGTTGAACTCGCGGCAGACTAAAGAGACGTGCTCCCTGCTCTGCTCGCGAACTGGCGGTTCAACGCTTGAACGCGAGCTCCACCACCAAGGCCGCGAGCGTGAGGATCAACATCAAGCCGGCGGGCATGAACTTCTTGGTCTTCAAGAACCGCGCGACAAAGACGACCAGCAGCGCACCTTGGAGCGCCAGCACGATCTCCGTCCCTTTCGGCACGGGCGCGTATCCGCACACAGCGAGCGCCACCGCAAAAACCGTGGACGTGACGAGCGACACTTTGCTGCCCGCCTTGAGGTAGCCCATCAGGCCTCCCACCAGCAGCAGAACGATGTACACTGGCAAAACGTAGGACATCATGCGCGCAAGATTTTCCGTCAGGCCTCCCCGACTTCCAAGGACAGAATCTTGCCCGGTTCGCACTCGGTACGAACCTCGAACGGCCGGCAACACACCTCACAATCAGTGATGAACCGGGGGGGACGCCTGGCTGGTGTCCACCGCCAAGACATTCAACTGGCCGCAGAACGGACACGCCGCGTTTTCAGTAAGTTCCATTCCCATGTTTCCGCTTCGTCGGGTGTCGGCTACGCCGCCGCGGGATCGCTTTGCATCACGCCCAGGATATTGCCCTCCGTGTCTTTGAGGTAAGCCAGCCAGCCCACGCCCGGAATGGCCATCTTGGGCAGCGTGATCTGGCCGCCAAGGCCGGCGATCTTGCCCAACAGCGTATCGAGAGCGTCGGTCTGCACGGTGCAGACAAAAGCATTCACGCACCGGCCTTCGACCGGCGGCGGGCCTTTCCGTAAAAGCAGGCCACCGTCGATGCCGGGTTGGTCTTTGGCCCCCGTGCTGACCAGCCAATACTGCGCGGGCCCGGCCCATCGGGTGAAGGTCCAGCCAAAGAGTTCACGATAGAAACGAATGGCGCGCTCGGCGTCGCCGACATGGATCTCGAAGTGGGTGACACGATTCATAGGTGGTAATGGGGGAAGCTAGCGCAAAAAGAGCGACCCGCCAGCAGCAATTCTGCGGGCGGGTCGCAAAACCGAAACGCTCGAGTCGTTTACGCGAGCGTCTTGCGCAGGAACTTCACGCCTTTGGTCGCAATCTCTTCCCGGCTGGGCTCGATTTGACGCCAGATGGCGGCCGCACGGGCAATGATCTTCACGTCCTTCGTGAATGATTCGATGACGACCGCCCCGTCATATTTGGCGGCCTTCAACTCCTTCGCGATCGAGTCCCAGCAGATGTGGTCGTTGCCGGGAGTCCCCCGATCGCTGCCGCAGGCGTGAAAGTGGCCGATCAGCTTGCCGGCTTTTTTGATGGCGTCTGCCTGGTGCTTTTCCTCGATGTTCATGTGGAACGTGTCGAGATGGACTTTCAGCGCCGGACTCCCGACGTCTTTGATGAGTTGCAGCACCTGATCGACGGTGTTGATGAAATCCGTCTCGAAACGGTTCAAGGCCTCCACGCAAATGGTGATGCCTTTTTGGGCCGCGTATTTGCAGAGCGGCTTGAGGTTCTTCACCACGGTTTTCCACTGCTGCTTGTATTCCTTGGGCTCCGCTCCGCCGATCCGGCCGACCGCCGAATAGACCGGGCCGGCCACGACCGGCGCGCCGAGAATCACCGCCTGATCGATCAACGCCATGATGTATTGCCTGGAGCCATCCTGGGCTTCCGGCGTGCCGCGCAGGTCACGTTCCGGCCCGAACGCCCCGCAGACTGAGCAACACGTCAAGCCGGCCTTGTCAAGTTGGGAGCGGATGTAGGCCGGATCGATGGCCGCCGGGTCGTCGATCGCGATTTCGACCGAGTCGAAGCCCCACTTCTTGAAGGTCGGGAACCATTTCGTGCTTTCGTTGGTGAACGGGAACGTGAACAGGAAGGTGTTGATGCCGAATTTCATAATGGTTGTGCTTGCGTGGAGGCTAAGGACTGCCCATCCGGTGTCAAAGGATTTTGCCGGGAAGAGCCGCAGGAGCTCGGTTGGCGCGTGGGCAGCCGACGAATGCGCTTTCGCGATCCCTCGGCAATGGCACCTCAACGAATGACCTTCAGGGTCCCATCTCGCGCGATCTCCACCTCGCGAACCTCCGGCGGCAGCGGCGAAAGCTTCGGCGCGGCGTTCGGCCAGCGTACCTCCACAGCCGAGGCTCCGGGTAGCCGGGCAAGGACCAGCATGGCACTGTCGGTGGACCAATAGCCCGTGCCGGCGCATAACGTCCGCGCCGGCCCTGCGTTGTTCGCCGTGCGCAGCCGCACCGAGGCCCCAATGCCCGCCGGGTTGCCCACGCCGCCGCGCAGCCGTATCCGCAGACCGGGGATGGCGGTCCGGTTTCGGAAAACGCGCGTGGGCCCAGCTTGTTGCGCGACCGCGAGGTCCACCCGCCCGTCGTCATCGAAGTCTGCCACGGCGGCTCCCCGGCCCTCGCCAATGATCTCGATTCCGCTCACGCTTGCGGACACGGGCTGGAATCCGCCGTGGCCATCGCCGCGGAGCAACAGCCCGCGGCTCGCATCATCGCGCGTCAGAGCGAAGTTCTGGCCAAAAAAGTTTTGCGCGAGAAACGCATCTTCGTTGCCATCCCCATCGAAGTCGGCGACCGCGATGCCGAAGGTGGGCGAAAACTGGACTTCCGCCGGCAACCGGCGGGCGTCGAAGCAATCGCCGCGGTTCAAAAGCAGCGTGGTTGAGAACCACCGCGCTTCGAGCCGATGCGCCGCTGCAGCGTGTTCCCCGAGCATGGCCGGCAGTTTGGCTTCAGCCAGGGAACGGTATGTCGGGTACTGCGCGCGGAGCCAGGGCAGTGCCGCCCCAAGCCAACCCAGCGAGCGCTGGGGCCGGACATCGTCGCACGAGCCATACCCTTCGACG
>JAKCAB010000127.1 GCA_021839785.1 bacterium
GGCCGGCTTCAAGCGCGAGAGGCCCACCGTGATCGCCCCGAGCGCGATCAGGCCAAGCGCGCAGTACAGGATGCGGCGCCGACGGCGCTGGCGGGCGAATTCGGGTCGGGCGATGTCCATGAGTGCCGGGTGTGGTTGCGAGGTTTGTTTCCGGCGGGTGCGCGGTTAACGACTGCACCTAGGCCGCGATGGGCAACGGCCGCTGGGCCAGCCGGCAGCGTTGCCAGGCCGCAAGCAATTCCCGGCGGTGCAGCCGCCCCCACTCGAGGATGCGGTCCGCCACCGGCGGCGGCACCGATCCGTCCACGATGCGCAGCGGGAAGACCTCCACCACAACTTCTTCGCCGCGGTAAATCGCGTGAAAGCGGGCCGGCAGCGACTTGCTGAACAGCATCAGGATCACGACCCCATAAAACTTTGCGAGCACTGGCATGACTTTTTTTGGTTTCAGCGTCCGGCAGCCTTTACCGGACGTTCCCGGTTCAAGTTCCAATTTGTGCGACACTCCCGGTCGGCGACCGGTTTCAACGATTCCCACCGCCGCAGGCACCTTTCGCAGCAGGCGTGCCAGACTTGGGGTGGGTGAAAACGCGAATCCGCGCGGCGGCTCTCTGCCCAGATCCCCAGCAGAGCTTAATCCACTTCGCGGCAGTGGCTTGCGGTGAATTCACGGTGCCAGGAGTTGGCCGCGAAAATTCTCCGGGCGGCCAGGCGAGGCGGCGGCCGAACCGGCCCGCTCGTTCGTGGCCGGGACGCCGGTGTCCCATTAGCGGGACGCCGGCCACGAGTTGACTTGCCGGCGCACTTCCGCCTTGCGCGGAGACGGGGTTCGGCTGGAATGCGCGCGATGAAGTTGCTCAAGGACCAGTTCACCGCCTCGCCGTTGATGGCGCGGTTTCTGCCTTATTTGATCTTCGTCGCGCTCACTTCGCTCCAAGGCCAGCTCGGCGCGGGTTCGGAGTACTGGGTGTACCTCGCCAAAACGCTGGTCGGCGCGTGGCTGGTCTGGCTGGCGCGCCCGTACGTGACCGAGGCGCGCTGGGCGTTCAGTTGGGAGGCGGTGGCGGTCGGCGTGGGCGTCTGTGTGCTTTGGGTGGGGCTGGATCCTTATTACCCACGGCTGAGCGAGCTCTCGGTAAAACTCGGCTTGAGCGCGCCCAAAGACCCCGCCCAGGCCGCGGCGCCGCTGTGGAATCCGTTCGTGCAATACGGCGCCGGCAGCGCGCTGGGCTGGCTGGTGGTCGTGGGCCGGATCGCGGGTTCGACGCTGGTGGTGCCGCCGTTGGAGGAAGCCTTCTTCCGCTCGTTCCTGTACCGGTACTTGATCAAGGCGGACTTCACCGCCGTCCCGCTGGGCACGCTGGCGTGGACACCGCTGGTGGTCACGTCCGTGGTGTTCGGTCTGATCCACTTCCAATGGCTCGCTGGCATCTTGTGCGGCCTGGCGTACCTGGGCCTGATGATCCACAAGCAGCGCCTGGGCGACGTCATGACCGCGCACGCGATCACGAACTTTTTGTTGGGGATTTGGGTGGTTTGGAAAGGCGCCTGGCAATTCTGGTAAACGCCACTTCGCGCCGGCCTGTCTCAGCGCCCAACCAATCCTGGAAATCCCGCGCCAGTGAACGCGCGGGCGATCATCCCCGGCAAAGCGTGGCCGCGGCCGTTTCAATGGCGCCCCGAAGCGCCTGCCAGTCGTCTTCGGTGGTTTCCCAGCCCGCGCTGATGCGCACCATGCGGTCCGTCTTGGCGGGGTCGCACCCCATCGCCAGCAGGACGTGGGACGGTTGCTCTTTGCCGCTCGCGCAAGCGGAGCCGGTCGAAACCGCGCAGCCCAGCTTGTCCAATTGCACCACCCAGCGACGGCGGCAGTCGGCGACCGGAGGCATCAGGACCGCCACGGTGTTCCACAACCGGTCCGCCTTTTCGCCGATAATTTCCGTTTCGGGAAACGCGGTCCGCAACTCGGCGACAAAGCGATCCCGCCAAGCCTGTCGTTGGTTCATGCCACCTGTGACCATCTCTCGTTCCCGTTCCGCCCAGGCCGCCGTCATGGCCAGGACACCGGGCACGTTCTCGGTGCCCGCGCGCCGGCCGTCTTCCTGCGGACCGCCAACCAGATGGGGGCGAAACCCGGCGGGCACCTTCATGAATCCCACGCCAACCGGACCGCCGAACTTGTGGGCGCAACCGATGACGTAATCCGCCTGACCGAGCCCAGCGGCGGGTAATTTGCCCACCCACTGCGCCGCGTCGCAGGCGAATGGCACGTCATGGTCGCGGCAGAGGGCGAGCGCCTCGCGCCAGGGTTGAAGGACGCCGGTTTCGTTGTTCGCCGCCATGATGGCCACGAGGGCGGGCCGGCTGCCTCGCAGTCGCTCGGCGAGCTGGTTCAAGTCGGCGACGCCATCGCGTGTCACCGGGAGCGGATTCACGCGCGGGCCGAACCAGCGGCGGGCGGCGGCGATCATGCAAGGGTGCTCGATCGCCGAGAGCCAGGCTTCGCCCTCGCCTGCCTGCGCCGCGTGGTGCATCACCGCATTCGCGGCCTCGGTGGCGCCGGAGGTCCAGACCAGGTCGAAGGGCGAGGCGCCCAGCCAGGCAGCCGCGGACTGGCGGGCCTCGTTCAACGCGGCGTCGGCCCGCGCGCCGAGCCGATGCGGGCTGGACGGGTTGGCCGGGAAGCGCTCGACGGCGTCCAGCCAGGCCTGGCGCGCCACGGCGCCCAGCGGCGACGTGGCGTTGTGATCGAAATACCGCACGGCCGGAAGTTAGGCGGGCGTCGGGCGGCCGGCGAGTTTTCCGGGACAGTGGGCTTGAAGCGGCCAAGGCATCGCCGCTAGCTTGGCGGCATCGTGACACCGACGGTCCTGTACAAACGCGCCAACTTTGCGACTCGCCTGCCGACTTCGCACCTTTACACGCCGTCGCACTGCTGGCTGGCCAGGGCGGACGGGGGCGAGGCGACCGCCGCGCGCTGGCGGGTGGGCTACACCAAGTTCGCCCTGCGGATGCTCGGCGAACTGGTGGACGTGCAATTCACGTGCACGCCGGGCACCGCGGTCCAGACCGGCGACATCCTCGGGACGATCGAGGGGTTCAAGGCCATCAGCGACGTCTATTGCGCCGGGCGCGGCCGCTTTGCCGGGACCAACCCGGCGTTGTGCGGAGATTTGGAATGCCTCACGCGGGATCCGTACACGGGCTGGCTTTACGAATTCGAGGGCGAACCCGACGCCCGCTGCCTCAACGTAAATGCCTATCAAGATTTGCTCAACGCCACAATCGACCGCACAATGGCCCGGCAAAACACTGACGAATCTGAAACATGAAGGCTCCCCCTGGCTGGCTGTTGGGAGAACTGATAGGCACCTTCCTGCTGGTGTTCTTCGGTTGCGGCAGCGTATGCGCCGCGGTGCTGACTGGCGCGCAAGTCGGTGTCTTTCAAGTGGCCATCGTCTGGGGACTGGGGATTGCGACCGCCAGTTACCTGACGGGTGCCTTGAGCGGGGCGCACCTGAATCCCGCCGTGACGGTGAGCCTCGCCGCCTGGGCAGGATTTCCCAAGCGCCGGGTGCTGCCGTACCTGGGCGCGCAACTGGGAGGCGCGTTTATCGGGGCGGCAGTGCTTTACGGCGTCTTCGGCGACGCTTTGCGCGCTTACGAGCAAAATCACGCCATTGTGCGCGGGCAGTCGGGCAGCGAGGCGAGCGCGATGGTTTTCGGCGAGTTCTTTCCCAATCCCGGCGGCCAGCCACTGACTCCGGAGAAGCGCCTGCTCATGTCGCCCGCCGCCGCCTTCGCCGCGGAAACGATCGGCACGGCCGTCCTGCTGCTCGTGATCTGCGGCGTAACCGACGAACGCAACCGGGCACGGCCGCGCGCGTTCACAGCGGCGGCGATCGGGCTGACCGTCACGCTGCTGATTTCCTTGCTGGGGCCGCTCACGATGGCCTGTTTCAATCCGGCGCGCGATTTCGGTCCGCGCCTCTTTTCGAGCCTGGCGGGCTGGGGAAGTGTGCCCTTTCAGGCCAACGGCCTGGGTTGGCTCACGGTTTATATCGGCGCGCCGCTGCTGGGTGGTCTGCTGGGTGGCGGCGCCTATCGCTACGGCTTGCGTCCGGCGTATGCCCGGGTAGCCGAGTCCGACCGCCGGCAGAAAGCAATGACGGTGAAATTTGATCCCCAACGCGTATCCACTATGAACTCCGAGACTGTACTCCCGAATGCGCCCGCCGCGGCCCGCTATTTCATGATTGGCGGCTTCCTCGGCGCCGGCAAAACCACCGCCGTGGCCGCGCTGGCTCAGCGGCTCGCCCGCGACGGCAGGCGCGTGGGGCTGATCACCAACGACCAGGGCAGCGATCTGGTGGACACCGCCATGCTCCGCGCCCGCGGCTTTGCCACCGAGGAGATTCCCGGCGGCTGTTTTTGTTGCCGGTTCAACTCGCTGGTGGACGCCGCCCGCAAGCTCGACGCCGCCAGTCGCCCCGACGCTTTCGTGGCCGAGCCGGTGGGCAGTTGCACCGACCTGGTCGCGACGGTGACCTATCCGCTGCGCCGCATTTATGGCGAGCGTTTCCGCATCGCGCCGTTAAGCGTGCTGGTCGATCCGGTGCGCGCCGAACAAGTCTTCGGCTTGGCTCCCGCGCGGAAGTTTTCCGACAAGGTGTTGTACATTTGGCGCAAACAGGCCGAGGAGGCCGACCTGCTGGTCATTACCAAGACTGACCTGCTTGACCCGGCGCGCCTGACGCGTCTGCGGAACCGGCTGGGCGAGGAGTTTCCCGGCAAGCCCATCCGCGCCGTGTCGGTCCGCACCGGCGCGGGAGTCGAGGATTGGTTCGACTACCTCCTCGCGACCGACCAGGCCACCCGCCCGGTCATGGCCGTGGACTACGATCTCTACGCCGAAGGCGAGGCCTTGCTCGGCTGGCTGAACGCCACGATCGAGCTCCGGAGCGCGGCTGCCTTCGACGCCAACGCGCTGTTGCGCGCGCTGGCGGAAGACCTGCGGCTGCGCTTGGGCGACGCCGAGATTGCCCACCTCAAGATGACCTTCAGCCCGGATGGGGGGCTGGGCGGCATTGCGGCCGTGAGTCTCG
>JAKCAB010000145.1 GCA_021839785.1 bacterium
CTGCGCGAAGTCGAGGCCAAGCTGGCGGCGTGCATCGAGATCGCCGAATGGCCGGGCGGCACACGCGCGCTGGAAACGCCGCTCTTCGCGCAGGCCGATTGCGTGAGCGCGATGGGCAGCGACGAGACGCTGGCACGGCTGCACGAAGTGGTGCCGGCGCACGTGCGGTTCCTCGGCTACGGTCACCGGCTCAGCTTCGGCTACGTGGCGCACGAATTGTTGTCGAGCCACGCGTTGCCGAAGGTGGCGGCGGCGGCGGCGCGCGACGTGGCGGCGTGGAACCAGCTTGGTTGCCTGTCGCCACACGCGTTTTTCGTCGAGGCCGGCGGTCGCAACCCACCGGAGCGTTTTGCAGAGGCGTTGGCGGAGGAACTCGCGCGGTGCGAGCAGGCCCAACCGCGCGGCACGCTGCCGGTGGCCGAGGCCGCGGCCATCGCGGCGCGGCGCGCCTTTTACGAAGTCCGCGCGGCGCATTCGCGTGACACCCAACTGTGGGCCAGTCCCGGCTCGACCGCCTGGACGGTCGTCTTTGAGAACGGCCCGCGGCTCTCGGCGTCGTGCCTGAACCGGTTCGTGTACGTGAAGGCGGTGGCGGGCATCGACGAGGCATTGGCGGGCGCGGACGAGTTTCGCGGCAAGATCGCCACCGTTGGCCTGGCGGCGTCGGGCACCCGCGAGCAGGCGCTGGTTTTGCGACTGTCCCGCTGGGGCGTGCCGCGCGTGTGTCCGCTTGGGCGGATGCAACAACCGCCGCCGACCTGGCGCCACGATGGCCGCCCGGCGTTGGGCGACCTGGTCCGCTGGACCGATTGGGAATTGCCGCCGCGATGGTAATGAGGCGCGGGGCACGAGGCACGAGGCGCGTGGTGATGAGCGCAGCAAGACGACGAGTATGAAGGCAGAACAGGTCACCCCAATCGAGATGAGCCACCAAGGCTACCGGAGTCTGGTCGTGTGGCAGGAAGCCAGACAGTTGGCCATCCGGGTTTATCTACTCACCCGTAAAGACTCGTTCAGCCGGGACTGGGCGTTGACCGACCGGTTGCGGCGGAGCGCCTTGAGCGTGCCGAGCAACATCGCGGAAGGCGACGAGCGCGAGTCCGACCGTGACTCGGTTCGCTTCTTCCACATCGCCAAGGGATCGCTCGCTGAACTCGCGACT
Source organism: bacterium (assembly GCA_021839785.1). The sequence goes on from JAKCAB010000145.1 coordinate 1,163, forward strand.
CAATTGGACATCGCCAGCGAAGTGGGCTGTCTGCCAAAGGCGGAAGCCGAGCTGCTGTTGACAACCTGCAACGAACCCGGTCGCAAACTCGGCGCGCTCGTCAAGGCCCGTTCACGCCGATTCCAATGTGGCACCGCCGTGAACCGTTTCGACGAGGCTCCCCTCGCATAGCTCCCCGCGCCTCACACCCCGATCCTCGCGCCCCGCGCCTCACCCCCTCCCATGAAAATCGAGCTCCGAAAAACGTTCCAATTCGAGGCCGCGCACCTGCTGCCGCATTTGCCGGAGACCCACAAATGCCGGCGCCTGCACGGTCACAGCTTCCAGGCGGAGATTGTCGTGGCCGGCGAATGCGACGAGCGGCTCGGCTGGTTGATCGACTACGCGGACATCACCCAGGCGTTCAAGCCGCTCTGGGAACAGCTCGATCACCGTTACTTGAACGAGGTGCCCGGCCTGGAAAATCCAACCAGCGAAAACATCGCCCGGTGGATTTGGGACCGGCTCAAGCCGGGCCTGCCGTTGTTGATCGAAGTGCAGGTGGCCGAGACCTGCACCGCGCGGTGCGTGTACCGGGGTTGAGCGGCAACGTGCCGCTGGCGCAAAATCAAGCCGCCAGCAGCGGCGCTTCCTGCGTCTCCAACGGCTGCCCCACCGGCAACTCCGCCGGCAACGGCGTGAACTCGCGAATCCAGATCCAGAGTTGCGAGAGGTCCTTGTTCACGTCGCCGCTCAGGCAGTCGGTAATCAGGCCGGCGGCGTCGGGGTATTTGTCCATGACGCGCTTGAAGCTGAAGTCCCGATCGTAGAAGGCACACACGAGCTTGCGCATGTTCTCGATGCCTTGCCGCAAGGTCTCCGCGTAGCCGGCGAACCGGGAAGGCGAAAAGTCGCGCGCCACCAGCGCTTCATGGACGTAATCCGCCGCCATCACGCCGCTCTTCAAGGCCAGCATCACCCCGCTGCTGAACACCGGGTCAAGGAAGCAAAACGCGTCGCCGGCCAGGAGCAGGCCTTCCGTGCCGCAGTGGCGCGCGTGAGAGGTGTACTCGCTGATGATGTAATGCGGGCCGACCTGCTCGCCGGTCGAAAGGTGGTCGGCGATCCAGCGGTTTTCCTGCACCTCGCGGTCGAAAATGGCCTTGGTATCCTTCACGCCGCCGCGTGTCAGATATTTGCCTTCGGCCACGACGCCGACGCTCACCCTGTCGTTGTGCTGGGGAATGTGCCAGAACCAGCCGCGCTCCGGCACGAACGCCACCGCCGTCTGGCCTTCGTCGATGCCGGGCTCGCGTTTCGAGCCGCGGTAATAAGTCCAGACGGCGACCTTGTTCAGATACGGGTCTTTCACGCGCCAGCCGTTCCGCGTCGCTGCGAAACCCTCCTTGCCGGAGCAGTCCAGCGTGATCGGCGCGCGGTACTCGGCGGACGTGCCATCGTGGTGCCGCGCGCGCACGCCCACCACGCGCTGGCCTTCGCGCAGCAACTCGGTCACCGCGGTCTGCTCGCGCACGTGGGCGCCTTTTTCGCGGGCGTGGTCGAGGAGCATCTGGTCGAACTCGGACCGCAACACCTGCCAGGTTTGGGCGATGGTTTCCTTGTCGTACCGCGTGTAGAAGTAAAAGGGCTGCGAGGCTTTGCCGTTCGGCTGGATGAACCGGACGCTGTATTTCTGTTGAAACGCGGACGCCCGCATCTTGGGGATCAGGCCCAGCCGCTCCAGCGGTTGATACGTGAACGGAATCAACGATTCTCCGATGTGGTAACGCGGGAAGCGCTCACGTTCGAGCACGAGCACCCGGTGGCCGTGGTCGGCGAGCAGCGTCGCCGCGCTCGACCCCGCCGGCCCGCCACCGATGACAAGGACATCCCAATCGTTCTGGCTTCCAGACTTCATAATCCGACTAGAGTGCCGCATCGGCTCCGCCTCGCAAGTGGGCGGGGCGATTTCCCGGGACGGACGTCCACGCCCGCGGATTCGGTGCGGCTGCGGTTTGACGCGGCTCGGGTTGCTGGCAGACTCGGCGAACCGTGAACAGCGAGCCTTCGCCGTACAAAAAGCCGTCAGTCGCCATCGCCGGCGCCGGGATCACCGGCTTGACCGCCGCGTTCCGCCTCCGCCAGGCCGGCGTGAACGTGACGCTGTACGAAGCCGGCAGTCGCGCCGGCGGCGTGATCCAGTCCGTGCGCGAACACGGCTTCCTGGCCGAGTTCGGGCCGAACTCGATTCTCGAAACCTCGGGCAAGATCAGTTCGCTCATTCGTGACGCCGGCCTGGAGCCGCGCCGGATGTACTCCGATCCCGCAGCCGAGAATCGTTACCTGGTCCGCGGTGCGCGCCCGGTGAGTCTGCCCGCCTCGCCGCTGAAGTTTTTTGGCACCGCACTTTTCTCGCTCGGCGCCAAGCTGCGGCTGCTGCGCGAGCCTTTCATCCGGCGCGCACCGGCGGACATCGAAGAAAGCGTCGCCCAATTCGTCCTGCGCCGGCTCGGTCAGGAATGGCTCGATTACGCCATCAATCCGATGATCGCCGGCATTTACGCGGGCGACCCGGCGCGGCTTTCCGTGACCTACGGTTTCCCGAAACTCCAGGCACTCGAGCAACGTTACGGCTCGCTCATCCTCGGCCAAATCCGCGGCGCCAAGGAGCGCAAGGCCCGCGGCGAGGTCTCGAAACAGGAGGCGAAGAAGGTGTCGTTCGACGAAGGCCTGCAGGTGCTCACCGACACGCTGGCGGCGAGCCTCGGATCGGCGTTGAAGTTGAATTCGCCGGTCGCCCGGCTCGAACAGAACACCGCGGGCTGGCGCGTGACCGTGCGCGCGAACAGTGGCGAGACCGCGTCGGACCACGCCGCGGTGCTGTTGGCGGCGCCCGCCTACAAACTGGCCGAGCTGGATCTCCGGTCACCCGCCGGTTTGAGTCTGGTGCCGCTGCGCGACATCCATTACCCGCCGGTGGCCAGCGTGGTGCTGGGGTTCCGGCGCGAGGACGTGCCACATCCACTCGACGGCTTTGGCATGTTGGTCCCGGCGGTGGAGCGGTTCAGCATCTTGGGCACCCTGTTCTCGTCCTCGCTGTTTCCGAACCGCGCCCCCGCCGGCCACGTCCTGCTCACGACTTACGTCGGTGGCGTGCGTGCCCCCGAATTGGCGCTGCGGCCGGAATCGGAACTGGTGGCGCTGACCGTGAAAGACCTGCGCACGATCCTGGGCGTGCGCGGCGAACCGACCTACCAGCATTGCGTGCTTTACGGGAAGGCGATTCCGCAATACGAGGTCGGCTACGGCCGCTTCAAGGCGCTCATGGACGAGGCTGAGGCGAAGGCGCCGGGCCTGTTCCTGGCCGGCCATTTCCGCAACGGCATCTCGCTGGGCGACTCGATCCTGGCCGGCCACGATGTGGCGGAGCGGATTCGCGGCTGGCTGGGGCGAAGCCAGAGCGGTTAGTAGCACCGGCGCGGGCGCGAGAGTAAGCGGTTATCGCGCGTGACCATCGAAACCGCCAGCCGATCAGGCTACGATTGTCAGGACTTGGCTGCGGACCGCGGCAAGAACAGGCCAAAGCCAAGCCAACCCAAGGTTCGCAGAACGTCTCTCAGCTTTGGACCACCCACTTCACCCGGGGACCGATATTTCCCCTGTGTTTGATACCCTTCGCGGGCGGGGCACGAAGGAACGCGCTTAACCCGAGACGCTTCTATGCCAATCGCGGCAGCCGGTAATGAGAGCATGAAATCAGGAGGGCGTGAGACAAAAATCAGGCAAGAAGGATTGAGGTTCAGTTTTTTCGTGACAGGATATCTAGCATGACAGATATTCACGGCGTGAACTCCAGTCACTCCGCTCAACTCTTCCAGCAAATCGCTCAAATCAAACGCATGGAACGCGGCAAGTTGACCGTCATGCGCCAAACCCCGGACGGGCCCTACTACAAGCTG
>JAKCAB010000232.1 GCA_021839785.1 bacterium
CATGCCGGTTCGGCTTCGATCGGAACTCCGTCCCGCATCAAGGCGTCGCCGGGATCACACACGCGATGCAGTGGGACTTTGAATTGCAGCGGTCAGCCGGTCTTACCCGTCACGGGCAAGAGGGTATGGCGGTCAAAATCGACCAAAAACTGGCGCACACCTCCCGCACCGTCAAGGTTTTTGCGGCAAAAACCGCCCTGGCGTTGCGGCGTCGCTGGCGGACCACTCTGCCCGCAGGGCGCTGGGTTGCCGGCCGCCACGCCGGAGCGCACGCAGGCTCAAGGCATCGTGGCGCTTGGCCAGGCGCTGGCCGCGATCGTCGGTGAGCAACGGGCAGTGGAAGAACGCCGGCGGCGCCCAGCCCAGCGCGCGGTACAACAGCCATTGGCGCGCCGTGGAAACCAGCAAATCCGCGCCGCGCACCACCTCGGTGATCCGCATCGCGGCATCGTCCACCACGCAGGCCAGTTGGTACGCGGGCAAAGCGTCGTGCCGCCAGACCACGAAATCGCCGAAGTCGCGGCCGGCCACGAACGCCTGCGGTCCGAATTGCCGATCGGTGAACGCGACGACTTCGCCGTCCGGCACCCGGAACCGCCACGCGCAGGCCTGGCCCGCGGGCGGTGCGGCGCGCTGTCGGCACGTTCCCGGATAGACCGGCTCTTCGTCCCCGACATGCGGCGCGGACAGCGCGTTCAAAATGTCTTTGCGCGAGCAGGTGCACGGATAGACGAAGCCGCCGGCGCGCAGGCGCTCGAAGGCCGCGCGGTACAGCGGCAGCCGCTCGCTTTGCGCGTACGGCGCGAACGGGCCGCCCACGTCCGGACCTTCCTGCCAGTCGAAGCCAAACCAGCGCAGGTCCTCGAGCATCGCGGTGACGAACTCGGACCGGCACCGGGCGCGATCGAGGTCCTCGTTGCGGAGCACCAGCCCGCCGCCCGCCGCGCGCGCCCGTTCCTGCGCCACCCAAAAGGTACGCGCGTGGCCGAGGTGGAGGTAGCCGGTCGGCGAGGGCGCCAACCGCCCGCGATAAGTGGCGAGCGGTGGCGAATCGGCCGGCATGGGGAGGACGCCATTCACGGCGGAAATAGCCGCGTGCCGCTATGGCGGCGGCCAGGCGGAGGCAACGCGGAACGCGAGTTCGCCAAGCCACCGGGCGGCCTTGGCCTTCGCCGCTTCCAGCGACGCAAGTTCGGGCACGATGCCTTTCAGCGACGTGAAGGCGCCCGCGCCACCCGCGGCCAGGTTCAACGAGCCGGCCAGGCCGAGGCACGGTTTGCGCGCGCGACGGCACAGGCGCGCGACCTGGCCCACGCCTTTGCCCATGCGGACGGTGGTTTCGTCGATCGCGCCTTCGCCGGTCACCACGACGGAGGCGGCGCGGACGCGTTCGGCAAACTGGGTTTCCTGCGCGAACAAATCGAATCCCGGCGCGAGAACGCCGCCCACAAAAACGCTCAGGCCGAAGCCGAGTCCGCCTGCGGCGCCCGCGCCCGGCCGTGACGAAAAAGCGTTGGAAGTGCCGCGAGGCACCCCCTCACCCCGCCCCTCTCCCCCACTGGGGGAGCGGGGCGGGGTGAGGGGGGGGACCTGGCCTGCTCGTGAAGGCAAGCCAGCGCGCGACGCCGTTGCGCCTTCGGCATCGCCAGACCTTTCCAGCACCTCCGCCAAACGCCTCAGCGCGCGCTCGGCGGGCCGCACGTCTTCCGGACGGATGCCTTTTTGCGGGCCGTAAATGCGCGTGGCGCCGCGCGGCCCGAGCAGGCGGTTCTGCACATCCACCGCGATGCACACGTTGCGCAGAAAGCCTGGAATCGAAAAACCGATGATCCGCCGCAGGCGCACCAAATCGGGCCAGCGGTCGATGGGTTGGCCGGCTTCGTCCAGGAACTGCCAGCCCAGGCCGCGCGCCAGACCGAAGCCGGCGTCGTTGGTCGCGCTGCCGCCGATGCCGATCAGCGTGGCGGCTGGCCGTTTCGCCGCTGCGGCGCGCAACACCGCGGCCAGGCCAAACGTGTCGAGTTCGAACGGATGGAACTGGCCGGGCGGCAGCATCGCCAGCCCGATCACGCGGGCCGATTCGATGATGGCGGTCCGGCGTGCCGGCACCCACCACCAGCTCGCGCGGACCGGCCGGTGCGCGGCGTCCACGGTCTCGACCGGGTGTTCCTCGGCGTGCCAATGCCGGCCGAGCAGTTCGCCGAAGCCGTCGCCGCCATCGCTGATGGGCAGGAGGTCGCAGGTGTCTTGCGGCCAGGCGCGGCGCCAGCCGGCGGCGATGGCCTCGGCCGCCTGCGGCGCGGTGAGGGTGCCTTTGAACTTGTCCGGGCAGATGAGGACGCGGCGCGACATGACGCAACACCCGGCGAGCGCAGCAACAATGCGCCGCGTTTTAGACGTTCCAGCTCGGCTTTTCGGGCAGGCTGGCGTTGAAGGCCTTGAGCAACTCCGCCTCGTAGTCGCCGGCGAACTGGTCGTTGAGGAAACGCTCGATGCCTTCGTCGAAGAGGTGCTGCCACCACGCCTCCTCGCTGCCGGGCACGATGGGGAAAAACAGGGCGTGGTTGGCCTTGGCGGCTTTGAAGTCGCCGGGGGCGTCGCCGATCATCAACACGTGGCGCGGGGCGTATTTGCCACCGCTGGCGAGCCTGAGGTGGTCGGTCTTGGTGCCCAGTTCCTGGCCGGCGATCAGGCGGGCGTGCGACGCGATGCCGTGCTCGGCCCACTCGCGCTCCAACGCTTCGGTGGGCGTCTGCGAGACGACGATCACGTCCGCGTGCTCGTTCAGCCGGGCGAGCGTTTCGCGCACCAGCGGGAACGGCGGCACGCCGAAGACGATGTCCGCGATCGCGGCGTTGACGGCGTTGGACCATTCCATGACGGGCTGCAAGGCGGTGTTGCCGGCCTCGATTTCCTTTTTGAGCGCGGCGTTGCTGAGCTTCGGCTCGCGCGAAATCCATTCGTCGAGCGCGTCGGTTTTCCACGGCTGGACGCCGCGGGCCTGGACTTCTGGGCGCTCGGCGAGGAGGTTCAAGGCGTTGGAAAGCGCCGGGAAGCGGTTGATGCCGCGCGTCTTGGAATACAGGTTCACGAACTCCCACACCTCGCGGGCGTACTTGCTCACGGCCTGAAGGCGGAAGTGTTTGATGAACATCGGCGCGAAGCACTCCTTGTGTTTGATCTCCATCGAGTCGAACACGCAGCCGTCGGAGTCGATCCCGACGAAGAACTCGTGGGCGGGTTGAAACGCGGTAAGAACGTTGGCGCTGTCACTCATAGGTCAAAAGCGGGCTCCAACTTGGCGGACGCCGCCAAGCCAAGTCAATCGCGGAGGCGCCCGAAGCGGGTTCGCCGGCGAGGGCGGTGAGTTGTCGGCTTGCGGATCGCGCGGCGCGGTCGTTGACTCCGGCCATGCGAGTCAAGCCATCAACCCTTGCCGTTTGCCTGGGCATTTTGGGTGTCTTGGTACTCATCGGGGTGATCTGGCTGAGCCTTGCACCCCGTCCCCCCTTAACCTTGACGATCAATGGCACGGAAGAACCTGCCACCTTCACTGCCTGGCCGGTATGCACGCTCAAGAACCGTTCGTCACGCCCAGTCAGGTATTACTTCAAATCGTCATACGACACCGCCGCAACCAACCTTGGCCGGCCGCGGATCCCCACAAACTGGGTGCCTACCGGCATTGACACGCGGCTGCTGCCGCCACTCGCGTACAATCCAACCCGGCCTTACGTACCAGCACCTCTCGAGTCCAGCGGAGAGATCGCGCCGTCTGGCAAAGAGTCATTTGTGCTGCCTGCTCCTCCTGCGCGCAGCAATGCGGTCCTTGCCGTGTATGTCAGTTACGCCTGGGAGCCGAACGCACTGCTGGCAAGGCTCACTCGAACGGATCTTTGGGTGAAGTTCTGGCAAGGACTGCTGAAACAACCGCCATTAATCCGAAGGTTGTCGATGGGCGGCGAGTTGCGGAAAGAATTTGCACTGAAGGTCAAGACGTTTGGACGGCTTCCGCCGAACGTAGCAATTTCGGGTACCAACGTGAACTTTACGTTTCCCGAACCGCGCGCTGACTTCAATCTCTCTCCCTTTTCGCGCGGCTCGCGCTAGCCCGAGCGCGCCCCCGACATCGCACCCGCCGCCGGCGCTTGGCGCCAGACCAACGCGGGGCCTCCGCGCAGGCGCCGGACGGGATTGCCGGTTGAAAAGTTGGGGCGGCGCGGCAAGCTGCGCGCGTTCGCAAAGGCATCGCGGTTCGTGAACACAAACCACGTCCAACCGGTCCAGCGCCGGAAAGAAACGGATTTGCGGGTCGTGCCGTTGGGATTCGGCGCCTTGATCGCCGTGGGCACGTTCCTGCTCGTGCTGCCTTGGGCGCACAACCCCGGCCAGCACGTGAAGTGGCTGGACGCGGTCTTCCTGGCCACCTCCGCCACCTGCGTGACCGGCCTCAGCTCGGTGAACGTGGCGGAAACCTTCAATGCCTTCGGCCAGACCGTGCTGCTGCTGTTGATCCAGTTCGGCGGCCTCGGCATTTTCACCGCCAGCCTGTTGCTCGTCATCCTCTCCGGCAACCGCCTGTCGCTCGCGGAAGAGCAGACGATCAAGGCGACGGTGGGCCGGCTGCGCGAGGCGCGTCCGCTGGACGTCTTCGTGTGGGCCTGCGTGTTCGTGTTCGTGGTGGAGCTGGCGGGGGCGGTGGCGCTGTTTTCCTTGATGAGCCAGGCCTCCGAGTCGGGCCAGGTCGGCCTGACGCTCTGGCGGGCGGTGTTCCACGCGGTGAGCGCCTTTTGCAACGCCGGACTTTCCATCGTGCCCGAAGGACTGGCGCGGTGGAGAGGTCAGCCGGGCATCCTGGCCGTCATCGACCTGCTGGTGATCGCGGGCGGCATCGGGTTGCTGACGCTGATCAACCTGCGCTTCTACCGCTTCTGGCGGCGGGATCCACGGCGGCGGGGCCGGTTGACCCTGCAAAGCCGGTTGTCCCTGTACGCCTCGGCCCTGCTGATCGTCATCGGGGCCGTGGCGACGTTCACCTTCGAACTGGACAACACGCTGAAGGACGCGCACGGCTGGGAACTGCTGTCGT
>JAKCAB010000126.1 GCA_021839785.1 bacterium
ACAAAGGCACGGCGATTCGCATCTGCATGGTCGGATTCGCCGGTCGCGAGACGCCGGACAAGCCTGTGCTTGATGGCGTGGAAGCGCTCGACATTCATCCCGACCTGACCAGCGGCCTCGATACGACGGGCAAGCGATACTTGTCCGCCAACGAAAAGCTCTGCTTCATGGGGACGACCAAGGTGGGCGACTTCGATATTTCGGCGGAGAAAGCCCTCGCGTTGCTTGCCGCCAGAAATCCTGACGGCCTCCCCAACAGCGATGTCGTCCGCCCCTTTCGGAACGGCAGCGATCTGGTGCGCGAGAACTCCGACCGTTGGATCGTGGATTTCGGCGTGGGATGCGCCAAAGAGTTGGCGAGCCGTTATTGGCTGCCGTTCCAGCACGTCGTGGAAAACGTCAAAGAGGAGCGCGAACGAAACAACGACCGATGGCGCCGTGCCCACTGGTGGCTGTTGGGCCGGACACTGCCGGACTTCCGCGAAGCGACGGCCAGACTTGCGCGCTACGTGGCGACGGCCCGCGTTGCCAAGCACCGCATCTTTGTCTGGCTGGATTCGGCGGTTCTGCCCGACTCCAAGGTCATCGCTCTTGCCTTCGATGACGACTACCGCTTCGGCGTCCTTCAGTCGCGTATTCACGCCGTCTGGACCGGGGCAACCCAAGGTCTGCACGGTGGAGAAAGACCAACCTACAACCCAACCGAGTGCTTCGAGACTTTTCCGTTCCCGTTTCCGGATGATTTGTCCGCGTCCGCGTCCGTTTGTAGGAGCCGACGTAAGGAGGCTCTTGGGGAATCCCGGTCCTCCGCCGACGCCTCCTTACGTCGGCGCCTACAGGAGGACATTGCCGCCGCCGCGAGGGAGTTGAACGAGTTGCGCGAACGCTGGCTCCATCCGCCCGAATGGACGGCAACCCGCGTGCTGGAATTCCCCGGCTCCGTGGGCGGCCCGTGGACGCGCTACATTGATCCATCCTCCATCCGCGATCCTCAATCCTCGCTGGGCCTGGTCCGCTATCCGCGCCTGGAGCCGCGCGACGCCGAGTGCGCCGCCCAACTCAAGAAGCGCACGCTCACCAACCTCTACAACGAACGCCCCGCCTGGCTCGACCTCGCCCACCAGAAACTCGACGCCGCCGTGGCCGCCGCCTACGGCTGGGTCCGAGGCGAACAGCCAGAAACCGATCTGACCGACGAGCAGATTTTGGAGCGGTTGCTCGCCTTGAACCTCGAACGCGCCGCCGAGGAAGCCAGGGCCGCGAAGGAGCGGAAACCGAAATCCTCGCGGGCGAAAGGTGACGATGAACTCCTGTAGGAGCCGACGTAAGGAGGCTTGGAGGAACCGACGTAAGGAGGCTTGGAGGAACCGACGTAAGGAGGCTTGGAGGAACCGACGTAAGGAGGTTTTCCCGGGTTTTCCAAGGAAACGCCAGCTCCCAACGTCGGCGCCTAAAACTGCGCCTACAACGGGCTTTCGCCTTCTTACGTCGGCGCCTACAATCGCACGCAGATGACTTCGTCCGGCTCAAATCCAAGCCCTGGCTCAGAAGACGCCGAGCAGCACCCCGGTCATCTTCCCCGTCTGCCGCGCGAGTATTATCAAGGCGACGCGATGGTCCATTGGACCCTCACGACCTTCGACCGCGTCCGAGGCTGGCTGACCGATTCCCTTCACGCCCGCTTCCGCGAGTTGATGCTCCACGCCGCCGCCCGCGAGGGGGTTTTCTGCCCGGCCTACTGTCTCATGCCAGACCATGTTCACCTGGTCTGGATGGGGCTCCGGCGCGACAGCGATCAACGCAACGGGATGGCCTTCTTGCGCACGTATCTGGAACCCGCGCTCGCACCGGCGAAGTTCCAGCCTCAACCGCATGACAGCGTATTGCGCCAAGCGGAGCGTGAGCACGGCGCTTTTGCGCGCGTTTGTTTCTACCTTCTGGCCAATCCCGTGCGCGCGGGTCTGGTGGACCAGCCAGAGCTGTGGTCCTTCTGTGGGTGCGTGGTGCCGGGCTACCCGAAGTTCCATCCGCTGGAGCCAGATTTCTGGGAGAAGTTCTGGAAACTCTACGCCGGCACGCTCGACCCGGAGGCGGGCCAGATCAAGCGCCCTCCGTTTTGATGAACCGGTTGCGAAAAGGGAAGCCTCCTCACGTCGGCGCCTACTACGGGGAACCTCCTTACGTCGGTTCCTACAGACGCGCTGAGGAACGTCTTCCGGTGGCCGGCCATCTCTTCCGCGTCGCGGTCGGCCGCGAATGCGAACCGCTCTTGTTGGGGCTGTGCCGCTACGCACGCGGCGGCTGGCGATTGAAGAGCTTCTGCAAAACCCAATACGCCAGTCTGCGCGGCTGGGATCATTTTCGCCGTTGCCACACGGCCGTGATTGATCTCCTGGCCGCCGCCAAGTCCATTGGATGGCGAGTGGCAACCAATGACGAGGGCGACTATTGGCCCGGGCGTGACTTGGAGGCGCTGCGACGAAATGTTGATGAAATGAATGGCATCGTCGCCGCCGCTGCCGGCGCATTGAAGGATTGGGGGGAGGAGCATGGCGGAGAAGCCGTGCAATCCCCCATCTTTGCGCATCCTCATTTCGAGCGCTTGGAAGCCGAAGGGACGGCCCGCGGCCACGCGGCGCGGCTCAGAAAGGTCTTGCCGTGAGGACGATGCCGCCCGCACTGCCGCAGTACTACAGCTCGCTCGCGCCGTTCCGCGCCGTGTTTGCCACGGGCCTGCCCATCCTCACGTACCACAAGCTCGGCCCGCGCCCGCGGCGCGTGCGCCTCAAGGGCCTGTACCTGAGCGCCCGGCTGTTCGAGCGGCAACTTGCCGAATTGCGCGCCGCTGGCTTCGCCAACACCGACTTGTCGGCGGTGCTCGAACCGACTCCGACCAGCGCCGTACCAGCGCCGCGGCGGATTGTCATCACCTTCGACGACGGCTTCCGCAATGTCCTTGAACACGGCCTGCCGGTCCTGCTCCGGCACGGATTCAAAGCCATCCAGTTCCTCGTGGCGGACCTGATCGGGCGCACGAACGAATGGGAACAGCGCGAAGGCGAGGCAGCGGAGCCGCTCATGGACAAGGCCCAGGTGCGCGAGTGGTTGGCGGCAGGCATGGCAATCGGATCGCACACGCGCACGCACCCCTGGCTGACCCGGCTCTCCGCGGAACGGGCGCGCGAGGAAATCGCCGCCAGCAAGCGGCTGCTCGAAGACCGCTTCGGCGTGGCGGTGGAGCACTTTTGTTATCCGTACGGCGACCACAATCCAGCCGTGTGCGACCTGGTGGCCGGCGCCGGTTACCGCACGGCTTGCACCGTCGAGCCGGGGGTCAACACGGCCCAGAATCCGCCGCACACGTTGCGACGCTTCACCGCGCGCTATGCGTCGCGCAACCTAAAGGCCGTCTGGCAACGGCTGCGCCGCTTCACGCCATAAGCGCGGCAGCCTTTACGGCCGGTTCGGACCGATGTACTCGGTGGCGACCACGATGTCGTCGAACCACACCCGGTTGACGCGTGGCGGATCGGTCACGCCGTTCTGTCGGGGCGCGTTTTCGGTCACGTAGTCGAGCAGCCAGAAAAAGTTGATCTTGAGATCGCCGTTAGTGCGCCAGCGGAAACCCTCGAAGGGTTCGCCGTCAGTCTCGACCAGGTCGAAGCCCATGCCCGTCCACCGGCCCCGCCGCACACCAGGGCAAAAATGCGCGATCGACTTGCCGTCCAGCCACAGCGCCAGCTCGCCGTCGCGAGCAGCGGGCGTGGAGTTCAACTTGAGCATGATTTCGACGCATTGCCACTGGCCGCGCGGGATTACGGCGGGCCGGACCGGCTTGAGCGAATTGCCCCAATAGCGGCCGTCGGCGGAAATTTTCATCTCCGGCCAGTAGGCGTAGAAATTCCAGATGCCGGGTGCGGGATAGCGGCCATGGTCGCCGGTCGGTTCAATGCCCACGGTCACGCGCTCATCGCCGCGCGGGCGCTCACCGGCGCCGCCCTGCGGCCAGGCGGTGGCGGGCCGGTATCCGCCCAAGGTAACAAAGTGGTGGAGGTAGCCAGTGTCCTCGGCAAACTTCACGTAAAAGCGGGCGAAGGCGGTTTCGACCGCGCGTGGCAGCCGCGCGTACAAATGCCCGCCGGTGTTTTCGCCCAGAGTGGCGGTCATCTGGAGCGAACGCCGGCCGGGGCTGCCCGGTGGCGTGTCGGCGCTGAAGGCGAGCACCTGGCCTTTCGCGTTGCCGATCTCGGTCCAGCGCTTCGCCAGATCGGCCAGGGCGCCGGACTCGAAATCTTCGGCAAACAACACATTGGTCTGCGCCGCGAGCTCGGCAAAGCTTGCGTGCCGGGCCGCCAGGCCGGGACCTTCCGGCAAAGGTTCGGCGACGGCGGACAAGCTCGCGAGGGCGAGCACACTGAAGCGGAGGGCAAGGGAGTGGTGTGTTTTCATGGCCGGTCGTGTGTCGGCCGACAGCCTGCCCACAATGGCAGTTGCAACTCAATTCCGAAGTCGCCGACGACGGCAGTCGGCGCAGACCCGACCGGGCCAGCGCGGACTGACGTCCGCGGCTACGGCCGTCAGACCTAAAGCGGCGCGCCGGTTTCCCAACCGGCTTTGAACGTGGTGGGGTTCCCCGCTTGAGCCGGGCGCGTGCCTGGCCGTAAGCCGACTGAGAAGTCGGCGCGCCGGGGGAGGAACCGCCAGCTACGGCCGTCAGACCCAAGGCGGCGCGCCGGTTTCCCAACCGGCTTTGAACGTGGTGGGTTCCTCCGCCTGAGCCGGGCGCGTGCCTGGCCATAAGCCCACTGAGAAGTCGGCGCGCCGGGGGAGGAACCGCCACGCCTGTTTGCTCCGGCTGGGCGCCAGTTGCCTGACCCGCTTTCCGAAGTCGCCGCCGACGGCAGTCGGCGCAAGCCGTCCAGCGCGTGCGCCGGGCCGGACTTCCTTGTCGCCTTTCCTGGAATTCCGGGAAGCGCCAAAAGAAAAGGCGCGGCTTTCCAGCCGCGCCTGACGAAAACGAGCGCAGTTCCTTACTTGGCCGGCGCCGTCAGCCACTCGAACTTGATGGTGATGTCGTCGCCCGTCG
>JAKCAB010000022.1:0-1364 GCA_021839785.1 bacterium
CCTGGTCGCGCAGCAGTTCTTTGCGAAACCGGCTGGGATCCACCCGCAGGTCGTTGTCGTCGATGAACGAAGCCGGCAGGCCGGTCAACCGGGCGAGTTCAGTGACGATCTTCGCCCGCTCGTCCGCCGGCAGCGTGCGCCCGCGCAGCAAGGCGCGCGCGTAGTCGCCTTGCGCGAAATCGCGGGCCTTGGCGAGCGCCTTGGGCAGGTCCGACTCCAGATCGGCGGGCAGCTTTTTGTGAAACTGCGCGGTCGCCGTGTAATTCGGCAGATAAACGATCGACGGCAGGTCGTTGCCCGGACCGTCCCGCAGGGTGCTGAAGTCCAGCAAGCCGGACACCAGGATCAGGCCGTTGAGGTACATGCCGTAGCGGGAGTGCAAATGCTCGGCCAGGCCGGCCGCGCGAAACACCCCGTAGCTTTCGCCGCAGAGGTACTTCGGGCAAAGCCAGCGCTGGTGGCGCGTGGTCCACAGCCGGATGAAATCGCCCACCGACTCCACGTCCGGCGACTGGCCGAAGAACTGGTCCGGTTTCTCGTCCTTGGCCGGCCGGCTATAGCCGGTCGCCACCGGGTCGATGAACACGAGGTCCGACACGCCCAGCAGCGAGTATTCATTGTCCACGAGGTGGAACGGCGGCGGCGGCATGGTGCCGTCGTCGTTCAATTTCACGCGACGCGGGCCCAGCGCGCCCAGATGCAGCCAGACCGAGGACGATCCCGGCCCGCCGTTGAAGCAGTACGTAACCGGGCGGTTGGCCGCGTTCGGGTCGCCAATCCGCGTGTAGGCCACGTAGAAAACCGACGCCCGCGATGCGCCATCGCTTTTGAGCAGCGGCAACATTCCGGTCTCGGCCGCGTAAGTGACACGCTCGCCGGCGATGGTCACCGTGTTGGTCACCATGACGGGTTGGGTGGCCGCATCGGGAATCGTCGCGATGGGATGCTTCGCCTCCTCCTTGGGTTTGGCCTCCTCGGCCTTGCCAGCCGGCGGTTTCTCGGGTTTTCCCGGGGCGTCGGCCGAGCGCGAGACCGGCGCCGCGACCAGGCAAAGGGCTGCGAAAAGGGCAGTGGTTTTCCAGTTCTTCATTTTTGTCCAAAGCAATAAACCGACCCGATCACGATCCTCCCGTCCGCCACGAAGTCGGGCACAAGGTCCGGCTTCCAGAAGGCGAACGGCGGGTAGTTCGAGACGAAGTAATTGCCGACGGTGGTTTGCTTGGCCAGCGGCGGTTTGCCGACGGCGGGCGGCGGAAGTTGGTTCGAGGTGTTCATGTCAGTTTCGGGCGAAGTCGGTTCTCGAGAATGTCATCCCAAACGGGGCGTACCCGAAGCTCGTCTGCCCACCGTTTGAGGTGGTCCAG
>JAKCAB010000022.1:1374-5079 GCA_021839785.1 bacterium
GCACCCGATATACGCCCGCCGCGTCTGTCCGTTGTCGTTCGGATGGTGTCAGGCGATCCCAGTAGAGCTTGTGTAGGATCAAGTCTTCGGCGGTGGCGATCCAAGCCGGGATGCCGAACATGGTGCACTGTTGGCGCCGACGGAACATCTCTCGTTCGAAGGGTGTGTTGACCGGCAGCCAGAAATCCACCTTCAACGCGGAGCGATGGTCAATGGCATTGAATTGGTAAGGCGGCTGATACGCGGCGCGCACTGCGGACTCATCGATGTGGAAGTGATCGGCAAAGGCGCGGACCACGATCGAAACCTGCGAGGGCGGCAGTTGAATCGCAAAATCGAGATCGTGAGTTGTTCGCGGAATGCCCCAGAAGTTGCTCGCCATCGAACCCGTCACCAGGTAGGCGACACCGGTCCGGTTCAGTCTTGTCAGGCAATCCTTGAGCAGTTCGGTTTCCGTCATGCTGAGTAGGTGAGGGCAATCCGCTCGCGCAGCTTTTGATCAACCGCTTCCTCCGAAAGGTCCGGAAACTGCGACCGGATGCCTTCGCGGGCGACCTCGCAGGCCAGTTCGTGCAATCGCAAGCCGACGGCCAGGCGTTCTTCACCAGTCATCCGACGGTAACGCGCGATCTGGGCTTCCAAGGCGGCTTCGGGTGTCATGGCGCTGATTTTCGCAATAAGGTCCGCGTCGGTCTTTGTGGTTTGGACAGCGTCTGGGTCAAGGAGTTCGACCAACGACGAGGCCAAGGTCGATTTCCGCAGTATAGCGATCTGTGGCGACGTGATTGGTGCGTGCTGGCCCGATCGTAATCGCATAACTGCCAAAGCCGCCGAGGGAAACGACTTGCACGAGCATACCGGGATGCCCTTCGTTCATCACCCGAGGGACGAACCACTCCGAGCACGGCGCTGGGATTTTTCGCCAGAGAGGATCGTTGCGCAGGTAAATCTCCGGTGCGCCTTGATTCGTGAGGCCCACTGGTGGGTGCGCGAGAAAATTGCTGGCCCAGTTGCGCAGTTCTGTGGGCGTAACGACCGACTTGACCCGCTCTGCAAAACCAGCGGCCGAGTTGCCGTAGCCTAAGTTGATCCATAATTCTGGCAATCGACCCGGGAGCCACGCCCAGAACAGGGCTGTTGCCGCCATAGCTAGTCAGCCAACGGCGTTCAGAACGCGACGGAAACCAGGTTTCACTATGCATTCGCGGTTTCGGTTTTGAATACGCGACGACTCATCTTGGCTTCCACGCGAGATGTCGTTTTCGATAGACCACTTTGATTGTCACTATGCGCACCTGATCTCGTACCATTCAATCCTTGGCCCCCGCTTACCCTGGCCTGGCAGAAGCTCGTGACCATGCCTTTACGCACGCGGCGGATAAGCCCGTCCACCTCGCGCGTTGACGGGATGGCGCAGGTGCCTTCACCGCAGTGCTTGCAGAGCTTGCCGGTAATCGGGATGACCTTCGGCAGGCCCTTGTCATCCGCGAGTTTCTCGCGCCAGGAAGTGCGTTTGCGCGCGCTCATTTGGCCCCGAAACAATAGACCGATCCATCCTCCGACCCGATCACGATCTTCCCGTCCGCCACGGCCGGCGACGCCGAGATGGCCCCGCCGATCTCATAACTCCAAAGCTCCTGCCCGTCCGCGAGCGAAACGATGTACAGCCGGCCGTCGTCGGAGCCGACCACGACGCGGTCGCCCACCACCACCGGTGAACTGTCCACTTTGCCGCGAGTCGTGAACGCCCAGAGCGATTTCCCGTCGGCTTTGGTCACGCAGTGCAGCCGCTTGTCGCGCCCGCCAAACACCACCTTGTCTGCCGTCACCGCGGGCGAGGAAAAGTACGGGAAATTACGGTCTTTGAAGGTCCAAACCTTCTCGCCCTTGGCGATGTCGATGCACAGAAACTCGTTCTCGTAATGGCCGAAGTAGGCGCGGTCGCCGTCGAGCGCGACCGATCCGGCGATGTACGCGCCGGCCTCGACTTCCTTCACCTTTTCGCCGGTGGCCAGCGAGATCACGTGCAGGATCGCGTCGCAACCGCCGAAGACCGTCTTGCCCTTCGCCACCGCCGGCGAGCCGTTAATGTAGTTGCCGGTCTCGTACACCCAGTTGCTCTTGCCGGTGCCGGCATCCACGCAGTGCAACTTGAAATCGTAGCTGCCGACCAGGATCCAGTCCGCGCCACCTTTCGGCGATTTCACCCAGTTGGGCGCGCCGAGGATTTTGTCGTCGGTCGGATATTTCCAAAGCTGCTTGCCGTCGGCGGCGCCGACCGCGTGGAGCGCGTTGTCGTTCGAGCCGACGAAGACGCGCTCGCCCAGCACCAGCGGCGACGACTCGACCGGGCCGTCGGTTTTGAAGGCCCAGAGCTTTTTTCCGTCCGCCAAATTCAGGGCGTAAAGCGAACCGTCGTCCGAGCCAACGAAGACTCGCCCGCCCACGATCGCGGCGGAGGACAACACCGGCCCGCCGGTTTTGAAGCTCCAAAGCAGCGCGGGTTTCTCCGGCAGCTTGCCCGTCGCCAAACCCAGCAAGGCTGGCCCGCCGCGAAACATCGGCCAGGCATCGACGGGTGGAGTCTCCGCAGCGTGGGCGGCAGCCGCCGTGAGGAGGATGGTTGCCAGCGCTGCGAAAGTGGCTTCGCGGCGACGGCGGAATCGGTCGCCCACACCTGGGTTGGGAAAACTGTGCGTGCGCATGAGAAATCTCCGTGGCCCCAACTGGAGCCAACGGGCCAGATTATCCGGCACGCCCGCGCCGTTGGCAAACGGAACGCGGCCCTAGATGGCGGCGTGCAGCGTTTGCGGAGCTGTGCCGCCAGGCGTACGCGATCACTTGGCCCGCGCGGTTTCAGGTGTCTTGCGCGGCGCGAAGCGCAAGCCCGACCAGTCGGCGTCCACCGCGCAAATTTTGAAGTCCACCAATCTGGCTTCGAGGCCGAGCCGCCGCACGGCGCCCTGGGTGAGGTCGCCCGCGAGCGGCGACGTCTGTTTGGGCCAGACCACCCACAGCCCGCCTTCCGCGGCCCAAGCCGTGGCGGCCGGGAGGCGTTTCGCGTAATCCGCAACGCGCTTCACGAACCAGAGCGTCAAGCCAGCCTGCCCCGCCGTGGACCGTGTCAGCCGCGCGCCGGCCGGCAGATCGGTCAGCCGGTCCTCGAAACCGTCGGGCGCATCCACGAGACGCACCGTCATGTCCGGTTTGACGCCCAGTTTTCGCGCCAGCGGCACGCCGGCGTAGCTCGCCATGATGGAACTCGGCACCGCCACCTCGCGCGGTGGCCTGGCCAAAGCGCGCTTGAGCGCCGAAGCGAGGTTCGCCCAGGAACAAAACGTCGCGTCCGGCAAGACCTGTCTTACCCGGGCGATCTTGTCCGGTTCGCCACCGACGAACACCAGCGGGACCAGGCGGGTGGGCTTGGCGGCACGAAGCGCAACGCCGACTTCGCGCCCGTGGCTGGGCACGCGGCTGAGGTCGATCACCACCGCGTCCGGGGGTGCCTGGCGCAAGGTCTTGAGCGTGGCCGGGCCGTCGAATGGAGCGTGATCGACTTCATAACCGAGTGCTCGCAACCGCCCCGCGCGCTCCGAGGCCTCCCCGACATGCCAGTGGAGGTAGCGGACCCGCCGGCCCCGCGAAAGGCTGGGACACCGTTTCCTCACCGCCTCTGCTGCGGTGGGCCGGGAACCGCCTGCCCTA
>JAKCAB010000072.1 GCA_021839785.1 bacterium
CCGGGCGCTCAAGGCGGTGTGGCTGGCGAGCGAGGCGGACGTGCTCAGTTACCTGGACGTGGATCTCTCAACGGACCTCGCGCACCTGCCGGAACTGATCGGCGTCGTGGCCGAAGGCCGGGCGGACTTGGCCCTCGGCTCGCGGTTGCTGCCGGCGTCGCGGACGACGCGGGGCTGGAAACGCGAGCTGCTCTCCCGCGGTTACAACTGGCTTTTACACCGGGCGCTGGGGCTGCGGGTCACGGACGCCCAATGCGGGTTCAAGGCGATTTCCCGCCGCGCCGCGCAAGCGTTGTTGCCGCCGGTACAAGACAGCGGTTTCTTCTTCGACACCGAACTGCTCGTGTTGGCGCAGCGACAGGGCTGGCGGATCGCCGAACTGCCCGTGCGTTGGGTGGACGCCCCCGACAGCCGGGTGCGCCTGCTGCGGACGATCGGGCAGGACTTGAAGGGGGTTTGGCGGCTGCGGCGCTGAGGCGACCTCCCTGGGCGGGCGACGTGGCATGACCGGCCGCCCGACCAGCAAGGAAGCAGCGAGGCGCCGGTCGCGAAACCCGGTAACGACAAGGGCACCGCATGCCCGAAGCCGCTCCTCAAACCAGGAAGTGAATTCCTGCAAATTCCGCTCTTGCCACGCGCTGGCCCCGCCCGTCACCCTTGTCCGACTCGACAACAACCATGTCATCGCTCGCAGGTAAAATCGGCATCGTATTCGGGGTCGCCAACAAGCGGTCCATCGCGTGGACCATCGCCCAGGCGTGGGCCAAGGCCGGCGCCACCCTCGCCTTCACCTATCAGGGCGCGCGGGTGAAGGAGAACGTCGAGGAACTGGCCGGCGCGTTCGGCGACGACACGATGATCCTCCCGTGCGACGTCACGCGGGACGACCAGATTGCCGCGGTGTTCGACGCTGTCGGGAAAAAATTTGGCCGGCTGCACCTGATGCTGCATTCGGTGGCGTTCGCGCCGCGCGAGGCGCTCGAAGGCGAGTTCGTGAACACCAGCCGCGAGGCGTTCCGGATCGCGCAGGACGTGAGTGCCTATTCGCTGGTGGCCCTGGCGCGCGCCGCCCGGCCGTTGATGACCAACGGCGGCAGCATCATCGGCATGAGCTATTACGGCGCGGAGAAGGTGGTGCCGCATTACAACGTCATGGGCGTCGCCAAGGCTTCGCTCGAGGCCTGCACCCGCTATCTCGCCTACAACCTGGGACCGCAGAAAATCCGGGTAAACTGCATCAGCGCCGGGCCGGTGAACACCCTGGCCGCGCGCGGCATCAGCGGCTTCGTCGAGATGCTCCGGCATTACGAGGCCAGGGCGCCGCTCAAGCGCAACGTGACCGCCGACGAGCTGGGCGCCACCGGCCTGTTCCTGGCCACCGACGGCGCCGCCGCCATCACCGGCCAGGTGCTGTACGTGGATTGCGGCTACCAGATCATGGGGATGTAGGCCGCGGTTGACGGCCGGCGCCGCACGGCACCGGCGCGCACTTCAAACCGGCCGTGTCTCCGGATCGAACGAACACGGTAGGACCACCGCGGCGGCGAGCCGGTCCAGGTACGCGGTGCGTGAAATGGCTACCGCCCCCAGTTGCCGCGTGATCGGCGTCAGCATCTGAATGTCGAACAGCGCAAAGCCCCGCGCCCGCAGGCGCTCGACCAGGTGCGCCAGCGCCACCTTCGAGGCGTCGCTCGCCCGGTGAAACATCGATTCGCCGGCGAACAAGCCGCCCACCGCCACGCCGTAAATGCCCCCGGCCAGTTTGTCGCCCAGCCAGCATTCCAAGCTGTGCGCATGGCCGGCCGCGTGCAGTCGCGTGTACGCCTCGATAAACTCCGGGCTGATCCACGTGCCCTCCCGGCCCGGCCCCGGCGCCGCGCAGCCGGCCATGACCTGGCGAAACGCGCGGTTCACCGTGACCCGGAACCGCCCCGACCGCAGCACCCGCGCCAGGCTGCGCGAGACGTGGAAGCCGTCCAGTTCGAAGATGCCGCGCGGGTCGGGCGACCACCAGGTGACCGGCTCGGCCGTCCACGGAAAGATGCCGCTCCGGTAAGCGAGCAGCAGCCGCGGCACCGAGAGATCGCCGCCTAACGCGACCATGCCCGCGAAGCGCCCGGACCGCGCCGCTGTGCGCGGATCCGGGAACCAAAGCTCCGAACTCAGGAATGTCGGGACCTTACTCATGCCATCGACCGACGCCAACATGAACGCGGCGGGCCGCCCGGTCCAGCGACAGCGGCGCGCCGGTTTCCAACCGGCTTGAGGCGTAACCCGTTCCCTCGCGGCCGGCGCAGGTCCAAAGCCGGCTGGAAACCGGCGCGCCGAAAACTCGCACGTCTGGGACGCTGGCAACCTCTGCCTGCACCCGCCCAGCCTTAATCGTCAGGCAAGAAAAGCACAAAAAGTCTTGACGCATAAAGCCCGTTATCGTAACGGGCTATAGCGTTAGCCTGGCAGGTCACATGAGCGCAGTTCACCTTAATTCGTGCAGCGAGCTTCCGGCGGAGTGGCTGTTGTCTTTTGTACTCGGGAGCGTGTTGGATCTCGCTGCTTCTCGCGTTGGGTGTCTTGCGTTGGCGACGCTGGCCACCAAGCAGCGCGGCACGTCGAACCGGGGAGCGTCAAAAAGCAATGTCCTATCAGTAATCACTCACTTATGAAGACTCGGATTTTTACTGGCGTCTGCAAACTCTGCAAACATTTCGGTACTTCGATGCTGACCGTTGCCGTCTGTGCCATGCTTGCGGGCTGCTCCGGCCCACCAGCGGCGGCCGATGGCAAGCAGGCTGTCCTCGACAAAATCAAGACCGAATCAGAAGGGCGGATAGAACTGGCGTCCTTCGAGAAAACGAACGGCATGCAGGGAGAAATGGCGGGCGTGAAGACTTATGACTTGGAGTTCGAGGCCGAGATAACCTTCCTGGACAACTGCAAATGGTCCACGGGTCTGATTGCCGGTGACGGTGGCATGAGCTTCCACACCTACAAGCTCGCCGCCAACCCAAACTCTCCAATGGGTCTCATGGAAAACGTCATGAACGGCCCTGGAACCGAAGTCAAAAAAGGCGAGAGCTTCAACGTTTCCGGGGTGATCCGTTACCTAAACAAAGAGCGTGGTTGGTCAGCCGAACGCATCGACCTGAAAGGCGCAAAGCGCGCGGCTGAGGGCATCGAAGGTGACATGCAGAGGATTTCGCGCGCGATGCGGACTGGTGGAAAGGATGCGGCGAAAGTCGAAGCGGCGAAGCAAGCCTGTATCTTGAACCTCATGGCGATCGACAGCGCCAAGGACGGCTGGGCGGCAGTGAACCGCAAGGCTATTGGCAACGCGGTTGATGACACGGGGGTCAATTCCTATCTCAAGAACAGCGAGAGACCCAAGTGTCCCAGCGGTGGCACATACACATACGGAACCGTTGGATCGAAACCTACCTGTTCAATTTCGGGGCACGCCCTAAAATGACTTCGGAGTATGTCAAAGCTTTTGGGTGTCGGCGGCGCTCACGTCCAAGCGATTGCGAAGATACAGTTTTACCGGCACCGGTCGTCGAACACCTCCGCGGAGTGGGACATTTTCGCAACCCTTCTCTACAGCGATGCGCCTCCCACGCGGGGTAACGTTGGGCTCGGTCGCGGAGTGGGCGTTCCGCGATAATATCTTGGGCGCCAAAGTGCCGGTGCCGGCGGAGTTCGGGGAGGATTCGGAGGAACTGCAAAGCCTCGGCTTGAAGAAGAAGTCCGAGCGCAAGCGCCCCATGCGCCGCCAGCCCGCCCCCGCGCCATAGCCCGGCGCGCGGCGGTCCCAGCCGCAGCAATGCGTCCGGCGCGCCGGTTTCCAACCGGCTTAAGGCGCAATGCGTCTTCCACGGTCTGCTCAGATCCAAAGCCGGCTCCAAGCCGGCGCGCCGACAACCGAGTGGACCGGCCTGCGCCCGCAACCGGATCACGAGCTTCCCGCGCCAAACTGCCGGAGGAGGATCGTCTTGGCGGCTTCCGTGTTCGGGAACGGCGGCAGCGGAATCGGCCCCACGCGGAACGTTGCCAGGGCGGGTTGTTCCGGCCAGGTGTTGTTTTCGCCGCGCTGGTGGAGACCCCAGGTGAAGTCGATCTGCCGGCCGTAATAGCCGGCCTTGGCGCCGGTTTGCCGGACTTTCTCCGGCCAGCCGGTGCGGGCTGAGTCGGGGTGATAGGCCACCTCGGCCCGCAACCACACCACGCCGCGGTTCGTGGTGCTGCCCGGCGCGCCGATCAGCCGCTCGATCGGTTCTTCCAGGCCACGGCGCATGGTGTTGTTTTGGAGCTTCATGCCCGGCACCAGGTTGCTGTCGTCGCCGGGCCCTTGGAAGTCGTCCGGGATGACGTGCATGTTCACCCACTCGCCCGCGCTGCGCGTCAGGCCGGTTTCGGAAATCGCGAGCCAGCGCGGGTGGCTGCTGCTGGGCGTGCCGCCGAGCCGGCGGTTGGCCGAAAGCTTCTTCGCGCCCGCCGAAAGCGGGAATCCGTCCGCGTTGACCGGATTGGCCGGAATCTCCGGCGTGGGCAGGGCACCGTCGCCAAACAGGTGCCGCTCGAAGAGGGTACCGAGCTCGCGCATCGCCTCGCGCAAGTCGCGATTCCGGGTGCGCACTTCCGGATTCTGATCGGTCTGGACGTTCGTGTCGCCGGGGCGGAGGGCGCGCTCGCCCGGAGCGGTGTTGCGCGCCGGATCCTTGAGCCAGTTGATCGCGGTCGTTGCCTGGTTGCCCCATTGCCGGACTGCCGTCTTGTCCGCGGCCGGCACGCCTTCCTTGCCTTCCACGGTGGTCACGGCCTCTTCCAGCGTCTTCCGTTCGCTTTGAACGACAAGCTGAGCCGCGCCCTGCCCGCCTTCCACGAGGATGTTGTGCGGCTCGCCGGCCGAGCCGCGGAACGGCTGGCGCGCGCTCAGCCAGTCGAGCAGCGCCGCGCCCGCCTCGCGCACCGCCGCCACGCCGCTCCGCGCCGCGCCTACGACTGCCTGCACGCCCCGCACAATGCGGTCGATGAGCCAGCTCAGCGCGCGGTCCACCACTTCGCGGATGCGTTCGAT
>JAKCAB010000200.1 GCA_021839785.1 bacterium
GTCATCACGCCGCACGGCAAGCCACAATCCGTGGACCATGCCTTGTACTATGTGCGCGACGGCATCGTCATCATTCCCAAGAACGCAGTGATCCCCAACGGCACGTTCATTTAGCGCCACCCGCGCTTCCACGCTCCACGGTTAAACGCATGCGCTTCCTGCTCTCTTTGGCGGTCTCGGGTCTCGTCACGGGGTCGATCCGCGGCGCCGAATCGGCCGCCGAACAATCGCTCTTCAATGGCCGCGACCTCACCGGCTGGGTCGTCAAATGCAAGCCCGCCGACGCCACGCAGACTTGGTGGCGCGCGGAAGATGGCGCGCTCGTGGCCAATTCGTTGGGCCGCCCGAAACACGATTACATCTGGCTCCTGACCGAGCGCGAGTTTGGCGACTTCGTCCTGCGGCTTCGCTTTCAAGCCTTCCGTGACAGCCCCGGCAACTCCGGCGTGCAAATCCGCAGCCGCTACGATGACGCGGCCGGCTGGCTCGACGGCCCGCAGATCGACATCAACCCGGCCGGTGCCTGGCGCACCGGCATGATCTGGGACGAAACCCGCGGCAACCAGCGCTGGCTTTTCCCCGCCGTTCCGCGCGGCCAGTGGGTGAACGAATCGCAGGCCAAGCCGGGACTGACCCTCCACTTCGCCGGGGACCAGCCCAACGACTGGAATGACTTGGAAATCAAGGCCCGCGGCAACCGTGTTCAGGTCATGCTCAATGGGCTGCAAGTCACGGATTACGACGGCGCGGGCACGCTTGACGATGCCGTTCACCGCGAGCGGCGCGTGGGTGTGCGCGGTCACATCGCGCTCCAGATTCACACCGGCGATCAGTTGCGAATCCGTTTCCAAGACATTCGCATCCGCGAGTTGATGCCTGCAAATCCCTGAAGTTTTTCTCCCGCCGCGCCCAAGCCGCCCGTTCATGAGCCGTACCGCGCCGCAGTCGGTGATTTGTCTGGGAGTCGGAGACGGCTACCCAAGCCCGGATCGCAGCCATGCGGCGTTCCTTTACCGCCTGGGTGAGGCCCGGTTGCTCGTGGACTGTGGCGAACCGGCCACGCGCGCGTTGCTGCAAGCCGGGGTGCACGCGGATGAACTCGATCACATCTTTATTTCGCATCTGCACTTCGACCACCTCGGCGGGCTGTTTACGCTGCTGCAAGGTTTGTGGCTGGCGCCGCGGCGGCAGCCGTTGACCGTTCACCTGCCTGCGGTGGGCATCCGGCGGGTGCGGGAATTGATGCGCGCGGCGTGTCTGTTTGACGACTGGACGCCGTTTCCGTTGACGTTCCACCCGCTGCGAGTTGGGAAAGGCATTGCGGTCAACGGGGCCGTCGTGACGCCGCTTGCGTCCAGCCACCTCCAGGTGCTCCAGCCGGCGCAAGGCGTGCGCCACCCCCGCCTCAACCAGGCGTTCAGCTTCCTCCTCGAGACGGACCGCCGGCGGGTGGCGCATTCGGCGGACTTGGGCGGGCTGGCCGACTTGATCGGGTTGACGCGGGAACCGCTGGACCTGTTGGTCTGCGAACTCTCGCATCTCGAACCGGCGGAAGTGTTCGCGCATCTGGCCGGGAAACCGATCCGACGGGTCGCGTTCGTCCATCTTTCCAACGCCCAATGGCGCCGGCGGACCCAGATCGAAGCCCGGGCCGCGCGCGCCTTGCGCCCCATCCAAGTGCACGTCCCCAGCGACGGTGCGCGTCTCGACTTCTGACCTGCAGCTCGCTTCCGCGCGTCGGCTTCGAGGGAAGGTTTGCGCCTTGGCGCGCCGTCGCCGCGGCCTAGACTGCCCGCGCGATGTCGCAAATGTTGAAAAAATCCGGCGGCCTGGGTTTGGCCACGTTGTCGAGCCGGATCCTGGGCTTGGTGCGCGAGCAGGTTTACGCGCATTTCATGGGCGATGGCCCGGTGGCGAGCGCCTTCAAGCTCGCCTTTCAAGTCCCCAACCTCTTTCGGCGCCTGCTTGGCGAAGGCGCGCTCACGGCTGCTTTCATTCCGATCTTCAAACACAAGGAGCACGCCGAAGGCGAAGCTGCGATGTGGCGGGCCGCGAACGCCACGTTGTCCGGACTGGTGATCGTCACCGCCGCGCTGGTCGGCTTGGGGGTCGTCGTCATCAGCCTGGTGCTGGCGGCGACGCAAGTGCATTGGACCCGCGGCGGGCAAACGGTCTTTCCGCCGCTGCCGTTCCCGTTGTTCTCGGACAACACCGTGCTGATGCTGCGGCTGCTGCGCCTGATGTTTCCGTACCTCGTGCTGGTGTGCCTGGCCGCGCTTTGCATGGGCATGCTCAACGCCCGCGGGTATTTCATCATCCCCGCGCTGGGCGCCACGATGCTCAACGTGGTGATGATCGCCAGCGTGCTGCTCTTGACGCCGCACTTCGGGCAGACGCTGGACACGCAGGTCTTCGCACTCGGCGTGGGTGTGCTCATCGCGGGTTTTGCCCAGTTCGCTTTTCAAGTGCCGGCACTGTGGAAGGAAGGGTACCGCTTCCATTGGATTGCGCCTTGGCGAAACGAAACCGTGCGCGAGGTCGTGCGCAAAATGATCCCCGGCATCATCGGCGTGGCGGCTTTCCAGATCAACGTGCTCTTGATCATGCTGGTTTCGAACTGGGTGGACAAACACATCGTCGCCTCATTCGACTACGCGGTGCGGCTGATGGAATTCCCGCAAGGCATCGTCGGCATTTCGCTCGCCACCTATCTCCTGCCGACGCTTTCCGGGCTGGCCTCGGAAAAGAAGTATCCGGAGTTCCGCGCGACTTTGCGCCAGGGCCTCAGCTACATGGCCTTCATCAACCTGCTGGCGTCGGTGCTGTTGGTGGTGCTGGCGGAACCGATCGTGCGGCTGCTGTTTCAAGGCGGCAAATTCGACGCGGCCTCCACACAACGCACGGCGACGGCGCTAGCCTGCCTCGCGCCCGGCCTCGTCGCCTTCTCGGGCGTGAACCTGTTCGCTCGCGCCTTCTACGCGTTGGGTGACACGCAGACACCGATGCGGGTCAGCCTGTTCTGTCTGGCGTTGAACCTGTTCGTTTCGCTGTGGGTGGTGGGGCCGTTCCGGCAAGCCGGCCTGGGCGCGGCGAACACGCTGACTTCCGCCCTCAACGTCTGGCTGCTTAGCCGCGGTTTGCGACGGAAGCTCAAGACCCTCGACTCCGGCGAATTCCGGGCCAAGAGCATTTCGCTGCTCGGCGCCACGGTGGTGGCCGGTGGCGTCGCTTGGGGATTGCAACGACTTTGGGCGGTCAAGGCCGGCCACGCCACGTTGCCGCTCCGGCTGGGCGAAGTATTCGTGCCCGCGTTGGCCGCCGGTCTGGTCTATTGGGGACTCACCTTATGGCTGCGCGTGCCCGAGGCGAAGGAAGTCATTCACCTGCTCGGCAAGCGCCGCCCGCCGCCGCCCGACCCCGGCCGCAACTAACCCGGATTTTTCACACGGAGGTGGACGGAACGCCGACTTGCAGTCGGCTTTTCGCAGCGGGATTCCCGAAGCCGGTTGCAAACCAGCGCTCCGCCAGGTCAGCGTTTTGTGCCACATGTGAAGTATCCGTACTAACCGGCCGGGGTGGCTGGCGCTCCCGCGTGACGACGGTTGAACGCCACGCAATCCGCGTAGCGGACGCCGGTGCCACCAAAAATGTCGAGCGCCGAGCCGATCGTCAGGTCCACGTGCCCGCGCCCCAGCGACGTGACGCGTTCGAGGTCGGCGAGCGACCTGGCCCCACCGGCGTAGGTGGTCGGCAGCGGCGTATCCTGGCCGAGGCGGGCGACCAAATCCTCGTCGATGCCGCGGCACCAGCCTTCCACGTCCACGGCGTGAATCAGAAACTCGGCGCAGGCGGCGGCCAGGCGTTCGAGCGTGGCGCGATTGACCCGCAACTCCGTGAATTTCTGCCACCGGTCCGTCACCACGAAGTAGTCGGCCCCGCGCTGGCGACAACTCAGATCCAGCACCAGGCGCTCGCGGCCGATGGCCTTCACCAACTGGGCCAGCCGTGCTTCGTCCAGCCGGCCGTCGCGAAAGATCCAGGACGTGACGATCACGTGCGACGCCCCGGCCTCCAGCCAGGCACGGGCATTGTCAGCGTTCACGCCGCCGCCCAGTTGCAGGCCGCCGGGGTAGGCCGCCAGCGCCTCGCGCGCCGCGGTTTCGTTGCCAGGCCCCAGCAAAATGACGTGTCCGCCGCGCAGGTTGTCACGGCGATACAACGCGGCATACCAGGCCGGCGGACGATCGGAGACAAAGTTGGTGCGCAGGCTGCCGGGTTCGTCGCTGAGCGAGCCGCCGACAATCTGCTTCACCTGCCCTTCGTGGAGGTCGATGCACGGACGGAACACGTCCGCACGCTAGCCTTGCTTGCGCGCCCCTGACAAGCGTAGCCGGGGTGACTTGGGATGCGGGCCGCGAGGGTTTTGACACCGGAGTTCCGGTTGAAAACCCTTTTGGACGCCGCTACCCTGTTCGTGCGGTGATCTACGATCGACCTTACATGCGCGAGCCCTCGCGGCGGGGATTCAATCTCCCGTCGCTGACGGTCGGCCTGTTGGTCATCAACGTCGCCGTTTTCGTCCTCCAAAGCATCAACGCCGTCTATTTCGGCTGGCCGCTCGAAAGCTATCTGGCGTTGAGCCCGTCGGGTCTGCGAAACGGCTACGTCTGGCAGTTGTTTACGTACCAATTCCTCCATGCCAACCTCGGGCACCTGCTGGCGAACTCGCTGGGCCTGTATTTTCTGGGCCGGCCGGTCGAGGACATGCTGGGGAAGGCGCGGCTCTTGGAGGTCTATTTCGGCAGCAGCTTTCTGGGGGGATTGCTTCAGGCGTTGCTGGGCGTGGCGGTCCCGACCTACTTTGGAGGGCCGGCGTTGGGCGCTTCGGCCGGCGTGTGCGGCCTGCTGGCGACCTTCGCCACGTTGTTGGGCGACCGCACGATCCTGCTGATGTTTTTCCTGCCGATTCGCGCGCGGACGCTCCTGCACATCTCGCTGGCGGCGGCCTTGTTCTTCGTGATGGTGCCGGCGGAGCCGGGGATCGCCCACGCCGCGCACCTGGGCGGCTT
>JAKCAB010000720.1 GCA_021839785.1 bacterium
GACCACCGCGCGCGAGCCGGCGAATCTGGTCGTCCGTCAAGTGGTTCACCAGTTCGCTCAACTCCGGGTACTTGCCGAAAAAGTGCTTGCGCGTGTAGCTGCCCGGCTCGACCGAGTACTTCTGGTACTCGCCGTCCACGGCTTCTTCCATGCGCTTCGCGAGCAGGCCCGATTTATCCGCGGCCAGCAACGGATCCCATTCGCTGCCCCAGATGACCTTGATCACGTTCCAGCCCGCGCCGCGGAAGGCGGCTTCGAGTTCCTGGATGATCTTGCCGTTGCCGCGCACCGGGCCGTCGAGGCGCTGGAGGTTGCAGTTGACGACCCAGACCAGGTTGTCGAGGTGCTCGCGCGAGGCCAGGCTTAGCGATCCGAGCGTTTCCGGCTCGTCGCTTTCGCCGTCGCCGACGAAGCACCAAACTTTCGGCTCTGGATCCTTGATGAAACCCCGCGCCTTCAGATAGCGGCTAAACCGCGCCTGGTAGATCGACATGATCGGGCCGAGGCCCATCGACACGGTCGGAAACTGCCAGAAACCCGGCATCAGGTACGGATGGGGGTAAGACGAAAGCCCGCCGCCTTCGCTGAGTTCCTGCCGGAAATTCGAGAGTTGCGTCTCGTTGAGACGGCGCTCGAGAAACGCGCGCGCATACACGCCTGGCGACGCGTGGCCCTGGAAATACACCAGGTCGGCCGGGTGTCCGTTGCCGGCGCCGCGGAAAAAATGATTGAAGCCCACCTCGTACAAGGTCGCGCTCGAGGCGTAGGTCGAGATGTGGCCGCCGACGTTGGTGTGCGAATTGGCGCGCACCACCATCGCCATCGCGTTCCAGCGGATGAAACTCTTAATGCGCCGCTCGAGTTCCCGGTCGCCAGGCATGGCCGGCTGTTGCATCGGCGGGATGGTGTTCAGGTACGGCGTGCTGATCGTCTGCGGCACCGGCAGGCCGGCCGCGCGCAAGCGCGAAAGCAGGTCCGTGACGAGGCGGCGACCCTGGGCGGGGTCGTGCTCGCGCAGCGTGAGTTCCAGGAGTTGGCCGTACGCCGCGAACCACGGCGCGCCCGGTGACGATTCCGGCGCGGCAGGCGCCGGGATTTGCGTAGGTTGTGTGCTCAACGATTTCAAGGTTTCGGAGTTAACCACCAGTTGCGGCAGCCGCAGGTTGGCGCGCGGCGCGGCCGGTCCGGCCCGGTTTCCATGCTTTTGCCGGGCCCGGTCAAAGTGCTTCCTCTAAGCCAGCCGCCACTCAATGCCAGACGAAAATAGCGTCACTCAAGCGGATGCGCCATTCGAGTCGAGCCGCGGGTCTGCGCCTTCAGTGGGCGGCCACGTCCAGGCACACCAGCCGGGTCAGGTCGCGCGCCAACAGCCGCCCGCCGGCCAGGGCCATCGGCCCCCAGGATTCGCGGCCTTTGAGCACCTGCGCCTGGGCGAGCACCTGACAGCGATCCGGCGAGGCGGCAATCAGCGTCAGCTTGCCGTTGTCGTTCAGGACGTAAAACAGGTCACCGGCGAGCAGGAAGGAACCGAGGCCGAAATTCGTGCCCGGCTCGGTCGTCCAGACGACCTTGCCGTCGAGGTCCAGACAGGTGAACCGCCCGTCCGGTCGCACGCCGAAGATATGGCCCGCGTGGAAAATCGGGGTTTGTTGCGTTGCGCCGAAGGTGTCGGCGTCGAGCCGGAAGACGGTCTTCGGAACGATTTTCCCGCCGTCTTCGGCGAGTTGAAGCATCAGCGCCCCGGCGTTGTAGCCGCCGGAGAGGAAAATGCGCCCGTTTTCGAGCACCAGCGGCGACGGCACGGTGGCGATGCTGATCTTCCAGTCCGGCGTGTCCCAAAGCAGCGCGCCGTCGGCGGCGGAAACGCCCACCACACCCAGGCTGGCGGGATAGACGTACTGGCGCTTGCCCGCGAACTCCGCGACCGCGATCGAGGCATGGGTCATTTTCCAGTCATTAGGATTCGGCGTCTTCCACACCGGCTTGCCGGTCGCGAGGTCCACCGCCAGCAAGAGCGCGTCCGGTCCGCCGGGCGCGAGGATGACGCGGTCGCCGTCGATGAGCGGGCATTGACCGGCGTACCACGGCGGCACCGTGGCGCCGAAATCGCGGACCAGGTCGAGCCCCCACTTGAGTTCACCGCTGGTCGCGTCGAGACAGACCACGTGGCATTTCGGCCCGATTCCGACCACGTACTTGTCGGTCACCGCCGGCGTGGTGCGGGACATGCCGTGGTTGCGCTTGACCGACACTGGGTAGGCGAACCGCCAGATTTCCTGGCCGTCCGCCAACGAAAGGCAGCGTAACGTGTCCAACTTCTGCTTCTGGTCGTAGTCGAAGAGATAGACGCGCCCGTTCAAAACGGCCGGGCCAGCATAGCCTTCCCCGAGATCGACGCCCCAGAGTTCCCGCGGACCACCGGCAGCCCAAGTTCGCGCCAACAGCACCGTTTCGGTGCTGGCGCCGGTGCGTGCGCTGCCGCGAAAGCCCGCCCAGGCGCCCGGCAGATTCGCCGCCTGGCCCGGGCCGCGGGTGAGCTTGCCGGCCAGCACGGGGTTGCTGCCCGCCGCCGCCGCGATCGTGGGGCGCTGATCCGCGCCGGGCAGACGCAGCGTCAGAGCAGTGCCTGGTCCGCGGGCGAGCCAGGCGGCCAAGGCGACCAGTCCCGCACCGGCCACGGCGGCGGGCGCGAAGCGCAGCCAATTCGATTGCAGCAGCGTTTGCATCAAACATGAGCGAACCGCGAGTGGATTCGCACGCGGCGCGAAGTTACCTGCCCGCCCCGGCGTGGGCAACAACAGGTCGCGCCGGACATCGTTCCGAGTTGACTCAAATTAAAGGTTATCGGGGCGGGGCGTCCGACGATGCGTTGACTCAGATTCGTGGTGGCGCAAGCCCCGACCCTGAGCCTGTCTGCCCAACGCGCGGGCCGCGCTCGCCGGCCCGGCCGCACAAGTCGCGCCTCCCCGACGAGTTTTGCGCCCCCGGCGGATCCCTCGCAAAGCCGCCCGGCGGCTGTTGAACCGCCCCCTGCCCGCCACGCCGCCCCGGCGCTCCGGCCGAGGGGCGGCCGGGTGCTCCAGGCCGTCTGGCTGGCCAGCGAGCAGTTAGGTGGCGCAAGCGGCTCAAAGCCGTGCTGGCCGAAGGGCTCGATCCTTTCGAGCGGCGCGGGGCTTTGAAGGGGAAACGGCGGCGGGTCAGTCCCGCACAGAGCGACCGCCGCCGGCGCCCGGCCCGCTCCTCCGTCGCGCGGTGCCCACGCGCGGCGGACCGCCGCCCCGTTCGTGCGGATCACGTCGCGCACGGTCGTGTCGTTGATCGTGAGGCGGATGTCCTTGGCCAGATTGGCGAAGCCCAAAAGCGAGGCTTCCGTGGCCGTGCCGAGCGCCGTGCCCCCCGTGGTCGAGATCGTGAGGCTGACGTTGAGGATCAGGGCTTCGAGCCACTTTTGCTCCCGCTCGATACTGAGCGGGGTCATGGACAGGGCCGCCGCCGCCGCGTCGGCCATGGTGCCGGAGACCAGGGGATACCGGCGGGAAATGAGGCGATTATTCATGTGTTTCGGGGCGAGGGAGGCGTCTGGGCTTACAGACCCAGCCGGGGCGCGACCCACTTCGACCAGACGATGTTGGTCACGATGGAAATAACGGCGACAGTGAGGATGAACTTCGGCGAGGGCATACGGGCAGTTTTTCGTTCGGCGAACCTTCCGGGCCGTATCTCGGTTCCGGCCGCATCGGGCCTTTCCGGTTCGACGGGGGCAGCTTCGCGCGGATCAGGCGGCGGCCCAAGCGACAAGACGCGACATTTTCTTGCCGGCCCGATTGACAGTAAGAATCTTACCGGGTAAGAGTCTTACATGCGCTTGACCAGCAAAGGACAGGTGACGGTGCCGGTGCGCCTCCGGCGCCAGGCCGGCATCGGGCCGCAAGACACCGTGGAGTGGGAGGCGCGGCCGGAAGGCTTGCTGCTCCGCAAGGCCACCGAGACGCCCGGCCGGGGTCTCATTGACCAGATGCGCCGGGGCGGTCGGGTGAAAGGATCGACGGCCCACTGGTTGAAGCTCACGCGGGAGGCGACATGATACTGGTCGATTCGAGCGTCATTCTCGACGTGGTCACCGAGGATCCCCAGTTCGGCGAGTGGAGCGCAGCGCAATTGTCCCAGTGGAGCGTCCGGATGCCGCTGGCGATCAATGCGATTGTGTGGTCCGAAGTGTCCGCGCCGTTTGCCTCGCCCGAAGAGGTCGCTGCCAGGCTCGCTCGTTTCACGGTTCTGCCGATCCCCGTGGCGGCCGCGTTTTGGGCCGCCAAGGCGTTCCTGCGTTACCGCAAGACCGGCGGCAACAAGGTGCGCCCCTTGCCCGACTTCTTCATCGGCGCCCATGCCTACGTGGCGCAACTGCCCTTGCTGACGCGCGACCCTCGCCGCGTGCGCCGGTACTTTCCAAGCGTGGAACTGGTCACGCCCTAGAACACCCGCCCGGTCGCCAGCCCGCCGGTCTTGAGGTTGCGCGCCAGGTACTGCCCTGGGGCCAGGCCGCGCACCGCGGCCGGATCGAAGCCCACGGCTGCACACCAGTCCACCGCCCGCGGGTCCATCTGTTGAAAGGTGACGACTTCCGTCGCCTGATTGCGCACCCGGTTGTGAACCAGGTTGGGCTGTTGCGCGATCGCCGCGAAGTCCAGCCCGTAGCGCCGCCCGGTTTCCAGCACGCAGGCCAGCTCGGGCGAGACGGTGTGCGTATCCGTCACCGCCTGGAGTTCGTCGCACGCGAAGAGCTTCCGGCCGCCGGTCTGCGTGGACAGGGTGAAGGCAAAGTCGAGGAAGAAGGCGAACGCCTCGGGCGTGGCGCCGGGGTACAGGCGCGCCGGATCGAAGACACACCAGCCGCGCCCGGCCGCGGCGGCGAGTTGCTCGAGCGTGGTGGCGGGGCGGAACTTCAGCCGGCCGGCAAACTCGCCTTCGTGGTCGAAGACGAACTTGAGCCGCGCCCGGCTGCCCAGCAGGTAGCGCGTCCAGTACTGCGTCTTGCCGCTGCCGGAGCAGCCGACGATCAGCACCTT
>JAKCAB010000483.1 GCA_021839785.1 bacterium
TACTGTGTAGGCGGCAATCAGCTAACCCACACCTATGGAAATCGCCACTCAACTCGCCATCTTCCTGGAAAACCGCCCCGGCGCTTTGGCGCGCGTCTGCGAGGCCCTGGGCGAAGCCGGCATCAACATCCAGGCCATTTCCACCAGCGACACGGTGGATCACACCGTCGTTCGGCTCGTGCCAAGCGAGCCGCGCAAGGCGATCTTCCTGCTCGAGGAGCGCGGCATGTTGGTGGTCGAAAACGAGGTATTACTGGTCGATGGCGTCAACCAACCCGGCGCGCTCGCGGCGATCACCCGATGCCTGGCCCGCGCGCGCATCAACATCGAATACCTGTACTGTGCCACGGGGCCGAAATCGAAAACCGGGTTGTTGGTGCTCCGCGTGTCCAACCCGCAGAAAGCGATGACGGCACTCGCGTCCGAACCCGCAGTCGCTCAGTAGTGCTTCACGAACTTTTTCCGTGTCTCGGCGCTCGCGGTCTCGCCCGGCTTGCCGGATTCGGTGGATTCGGGAGCGGGGGCGGTGGGTGCCGCGGCCGGTTCGCTGGGCGGGGTGGCGGGAGGCGACGATGCCTTCGCGGCTGGGACTGCTGACGACGCCTGGACAAAGCGGATTCGCAGCGTGGTCAAGGTCTGTTTGAGTAAGGCGGCCTCCTCGGGCGACAAGTTTCCGCGCGTGCGCGCCTCCAGCGTGTCCAGCGTGTCGATGAACATGCTCGCGGTGGGCAGATCCACGGCGGGCGCGTCATCGCCCGATCGAGGTCTTTCGCCCAAGAAACTCAGGGCCATGTTCGCCTGCTGCATCACCAGGTTGGCAAACAGGGCTGCCCGCTGCTCTTCGATCGACGAATCCGAGGTTCCCGGCGGGTGGGCGGGTGTGTCACTCATGGGCTGGATCCTCCGCTTCCGCTCCGGCTTGCAGGAAATGAACGAGGTGGCGCAGCCGGTCTTCCAAACGCGCCGTTTCCAGGATGGTTTGCCGCTGACGCGCGTCGCGGAGCAACGTGGCGGAAACCAGGTCGGTCAACTGCTCCGCGTCGTCGAGATGCGCGAGCTGTTTCAGCGCCTGATGGAACGCCTCGATGGTGAAAGGCGCGCCGTGTTCCCGCGCCTGGCCACTCTCCGTGTCGATTTGGTGGGCGGCCAATTCGACGCCGTGTTGCAAGCGTTCCTCCACGAGTTCGAGCACTTTGGCGGTGAGCGCCTGCACCACCAGGCTGGTGTCGCCGGCGAGGGGCAGGGGCTCGGCCTTGTGCCGCCGATACGGCCGGTACTGGACCGCCTTGCCCAACTTGATGCGCGCCACCCCCTGCAAAATGAGGTTGGCGGTGCCGTCACGGCGAGTCACGCAAGCACGGACCAAGCCCAGTCCGGCTACGCCCGCCGGCGTCTCGCGGTTGCGATCCTCGCGGCGCAGGGCCACGGCCATCAGGCGGTCGCCGGCAAGCACTTCCGCGAGCATCTTGCGGTAACGCGGCTCGAAGATGTAGAGCGGCAACATGGCCTGTGGAAACAGGATCACGTTGTTCAGCGTCATGACCGGCACCTCTGTCGGTAACTGCATGGAGGGCAGTCTAGGCTCTCCGCCGGGTGAAGCAAGCGCGTCGCAACCGCGGGGCGCCGACGGCAACTACCCCGAAAAGCCCCGACGGTGGAGGTTGTGATGAGACTTGCCATGCGGGCCGGAGAAAACCAAAATCCCGCGCAAATGAACTCGAAGGCGCCCGTCGTCGTTTTGATTCTATTATGCCTCGGCCTCCTGGCGGGGTTGATCGTGCGGCACAACCAGGCGACCAACCAGAGGGAGGCGGCCGATCTGCGTTACCGCCAACTCGCGGAGGAAAAGGCGACGCTCCAGTCCAAGTTCGATGAATTGAACGCGGTCAACCAGTCGCTCAAAGCTGACGAGGCGAAGGTCAAGAACCAGCTCGATCAAGCCTCCAAGCAGTTGACCGACACCAAGAGCGCGCTGGACCAGAAGGACGCCGCCGTGCAGGAGACCACCAAGGCTCTCAAGGACAAGGAAGCCGAGCTGGCCAAGCGCGAAGCCCGGATTACCGAACTCGAGACCCAGAACACAACCCTGGACAAACAGGCGGCGGACATGAAAAGCGCGTTGGCCGTCCTCGAAGGCCGGATTACCGAAACGCAGAAGAAACTCGACACCACGGTGGGCGACCGCGATTACCTGCTCTCGGAACTCCAGCGCCTCGAGACCGAGAAGAGCAACCTGCAACACCGGCTCAACGACGTGGTCGCGTTGAAGGAACAGATCAAGAAGCTCAAGGCAGACCTCTCGCTCGCGAAGGGTTTGGAAGCGCTGCGCCGCGAACTTTACGGGGCTGAACCCAAGAAAGGGGCGGAATTGCTCCAGCAAGGTTTTCGCAGTGGTGCGAAGCCGGTCGCCACCCGCCCTGATTTGAACGTTGAAGTGCGGCGGGACGGCTCGGCCACCATCGTGGCCCCGACCAACGCTCCGGCGCCTGCGCCCGCCCCCGTGCCAACCACTCAGCAACGTCCGTTGTAACGCGCGCAGACAAGTCCCGGTTTGCGGCGCGGTGGCCGGTCGGTGATGTCTGTTGGTTTGTGCTTTGCGGCGGACGATCCCGCCGACGGCCGACCGAAATCAGCCCGGCTTCGAGGCTGCTTGGCCGGCGAGGCGCCGGAGATACTCGAAGGTGTACAGCCCGCTGTCGTGGCCGTCACCCCAGAGCGGTTGAACGGCGTAGCCGCCGACTTGGGCGAGGCGGCGGAGTTGGAACGAAGCGGGCGTCAAGGGGCGGTCCGGACCTTTATGAAGGTTGCCGAGCACGTCGCGTTCTCCTTGACAGCCGGCACACGGGCAGGCGCGACGCAAGGTTGCCAGCGGAATGAAGCTTTCCGTCCCGTCAGTCCAACGGATTGCCAGTTCTTCCCCGATGTGTTGAATGTCGGCCGGACGCATGTCCACAGGGTAGCCGGCCGGGCTGGCCGCGTCCACGCGCGACTTGCTGGGTTGGGCAAAACCCGCGGCCAAGATTGAACGGTCGGCCGGTCGAGAGTGCCGAATGCGGCGGGCAAAGCGAGGCCACCGCACCCCCGGCATACAAAACGCGGGTTGGCGGTGTCTATACCTCCAAACGGGTGAACAGTGACCAGGCACACGATTGGGCGGAGCGGCTTTACCGTCAAAAAGCCGCGCAACTGGTGCTTTACGGGCGGGCGCTGGGCCTGAGCCACGCCGAAGCGGAGGACGTGTTGCACGACACCTTTTCATCGCTCCTGGGCCTGGACGAACGACCGGCCCGGCCGGAGCACTACCTGGTCCGGAGTTTCCGGAACCGCGCCTTGAATTACCGCCGGGGCTGGTGGCGCCGGATCACCCGCGAGTGGGAGGCGCGACGCTGGTTCGAGCCGGGCGACCCCGTGGATCCCCGCGAACAGGCGCTGGCGCGGGCGCTGACCGCGTTGCCGGTGCCGCAACGCGAGGTGATCGTGCTCCGACTGTGGCACGCGCTGTCCTTCGCGGCCATCGGCGAACTCCAGGGGATTTCCGCGAACACGGCGGCCGGCCGCTACCGGTACGGCCTGGAACGATTGCGGCGCACATTAACCGAGGTGAGCCATGAACTCGACGAACTCGCTGACGCATCAACTCCGTTCGCTGCGACTGCGGCCGCCGTCCCGCCGGCTTGACCGCCGGCTTTTTTTTGGCCGCCCGGCGTCGGACCGGGATCCGATGCACTTCACTTTGCCGCGGGTCGTTTGGCCGTTGGCGGTGACCGCGGCGGCCAGCCTGGTGCTGGCGGTGTGGGTGGCGCGCGAAATGCCGGCCGGACTTCAGCGCGTCCTGGCCCCGGACGTGGTGGCGGCCAACCGGGCCTTGAGCGACCCGCGCTGGTCGGCCGCGCAGCCGCCGGGCTGGCACAGCGCCCGCAACGCCGCGCCGCGGCCCAGATTGGAATGGACAAACACAGGGCCTTTCTTTTCAAGTATGCCCTCTTTAACCGGGTGGCGAACCAACCGGTCCTGGTAGCGGACAATGAGCACGAAAAAGCAACGAGCAGCAAAAGCAGGCGCAACCGCCCCCACCGCCAGCGCTCCGCCGGCCCCCGCCGCCCAAGGGCCGCGACCGCCGTTGTTCCGGCGCGTGGACTGGCTGACTTTTGCGGGCACCACGCTGATCACGCTGGTGGTCTATCTGATCACGCTGGCGCCGGACCTGACCCTCGAAGACTGCGGCGAGCTGGCCACCGCCTCGTATTACCTGGGCGTGCCCCACGCACCGGGGTACCCCATCTGGACCTTCTACTCGTGGCTGTTCACGGTGTTGCTGCCGTTCTCGAACGTCGCCTGGCGCGTGGCCGTGTCGTCGGCGGTGGCGGCGGCGTTCGCCAGCGGCATGTTGGGCATGGTGGTGTCGCGGGGCAGCAGCATGATGATCGAGAGCATCGACTGGTTCAAAGGCCTCGAACGGCGCTGGGAGGACGCGCTGTGCATGGTCAGCGGGTTCGTCGCGGCCATGCTGCTTGGGTTCAACGGCTTCATGTGGAGCCAGGCCGTGATCGTGGAGGTGTACACGCTGAGCGTGGTTTCGTTGATGGGGGTGCTGATTTGTCTGCTGCACTGGACCTGTCGCCCGAAGGATCTGCGCTACCTTTACATCGCTTCGTTCTTGTTCGGCATCTGCTTCAACAACCACCAGACGCTCATCGTGGCGGCGATGGGCCTTCAAGTCGCCATTGCGATGGTGGACGAAAAACTCGGTCGCGATGCGTTGTTTGTAAACGTCTTCTTCTACGTGCTCGGCCTCATCCTGCGGGCGCAGGGTCTGCTGACCACCTTCGATCAGAACGGGCCGTTGTTCGTGATCTACAACGGCGTCGGGCTGGCCTCCATCGCCGGGTGCGTGTGGCTGACGTTGCGGACCAAAGGCTTCATGAGCGAATGGAAGGTGGTTTTGATCACGCTGGCGGTGTGGATTCTCGGCGCGTCCTTCTACTTCCTGATGCCGATTTATTCGATGACGAACCCGCCCATGAACTGGGCGTACCCGCGCACGTTCGACGGCTTCATCCAC
>JAKCAB010000295.1 GCA_021839785.1 bacterium
ATAGAATACATTGCAGGCCACGACCTCGTTGTTCTCATCGGTGGTCAAGTCCGCAAAGGTGGGGAGGATCTCGGTCTGGTAATTGGGCAAGGCCTTGAGAATATCCAGGGCGTCCCGAATGAGATAGTTAGCCATCTCACCACCTCCGCGCGTGGGATTGTCATACCAACGCTTGGGTCGGACGCTGTTGGGAATGCGGATGTAGGCGGTGACGACGTTCCGATAGTCCAGTTTGCCGCCCGAGGCATCAGCAAAATACTCACGGATAGAGCCGTTGTTGCCAAATCCGGTGTAATTCGTGCCATTGCAGAAACTCTGGATCTCTGCTTGAGTAATCGTGGCGGGATCGTCATCGAAATCGATCAGCAGACAAAGGCCAACTTTGGAGCCGATCGTAGGCGAGTGCGGAAGGGCTTTCTTTACAGGTCCTCTCAGCCGACGAAGAGGTTGGATGGCGGTGGGAACCTGCTGGTTCCAGGCCGAACGCCGGTCTTGCACTTGTCGGCGGATGGCGGTTTGGGTGATGCGCAGGTGCTTGGAAAGGTCCAAGTCCTCGCCGCGCGCCTGGTGAACCGGCTGGCCGGTCGAAAGCAACACCTGGCCGTCGGCGGACAGCTTCGCGTAGCAGTAAGCCAGGAGACTTTCGTCGAACACGACGGCATAGCCGTCCAGCGTATCGAATTCGGCGTAAAACTCATCCCCGTGTCCCGAAATCTTAACCACCGCGCCGTCGGGCTGGCGATAGTCGATGATCTTCGAAAAGGGAGCCGCCCAAATATCGGCTCAAAGAAATCCCCAGCCAGAACCAAAGCAAAAACCAGTTTGCCTTGCCAGCGGAACAGCGAAATCCACGTTGCATAGCGGTTGACCCGATCGGCGGCTCCGGGCGACATCCCAAACGGCTTGGCGCCAGCTTGTCAAGCAACTTGAGCCGCAGGAGTTTGCCGCGCATATGACGAGGCGCGCTGGCTTCCCCAAGGATATGACAATCTGAAGGTCAGAATGGAGTCGATCGGTGCGACTACTGCGTTTGGACATTCGACGAAGGACCACCTAGCACCCCATTCGAGATGTGTCCGCACAGTTCAGCACTTTGGCCGGCCTGAGCGTCAAAGCTGAACGAGCCAGCCAGACATGTGCCTGCCGTTTCGCGATTTTACATTTCCATGACAAATCGCCTCGGCGGGCCTGGCAGAGTTTGCTACAAGCATGGCCGCCGCCCGAATCGTGAACGTGCCCACAAAACCGCATCGCGCCCGTCTGCCTGGCTTTGGCTGGCAGGCAACGTTGATCGTCTTGCCCGTGGTCATCCTCACCGGGCTCGGCCTGGCGTCGTTGCGGCAAGACCGGTTGCTCGCCGAACAGGAAGCCCGCGATCGCGCCGGCCGATTGGCTCAGGAGGTGGCGGACCGTGCGATCGTGCCGCTCTTCGAGGTGGACCCGCGGTCGCCCACCAACCCGGCCTTGGTCGCGGACGTGGACCTCGACCGACCTGGCTTCGTGGTGGACGCCGCTGGCGAGGCGGTCTGGCCACGGCCGTTCGATCCGTTGCCCGCGCCGCACGCTTTTGACCTCGATCGCCTGTCGGTAGCGGCGCGGGCGGATTGGGAGTCCGCACGGCAGGCGGTCTTGCGCGGCGACTTTGCAGCCGCGTCGAAGCATTGGGAGGATTTCCTGACCAACCGGCCACCGGCGGAATTCGCGGCCGACGCGCTTTTTCAATTCGCGGAAAGCGCGGCGCGGGCGGGTAACACGAACACCGCCCTGGCGCGTTTGAGGCAACTCGCTTCCGAGTACTCCGCGGCGACCGGCGAAAGCGGCCTGCCGTTGGCGCCGCTGGCGCTTTGGCGCGCCACGGAACTGCAATTGCCGCTGGCAGGCGACGCCGCGGAGAGCAACCGACTCTTTCAAATCGCCTGCTCGAACCTGGTTTGCCAACCCACCGCACTCACACCGCTGTTGTTGCAGCGCGTGACCGATCAGTTCGCGCCGGGCACGGACGCTCCAAATCAAGAGCCGCCAAGTGAGTCCAGCAGTTCACAGCCCACCACCGGCGAAGCGACGAACGCGACCCACCTGTCCGCGTGGTGGCGGCTCTGGGAAACCACGCAGATTTCGCGCGACCTGCTGGCCGCCGCGCAGCAGGAATGGCAGCGACGCGGATTGATCGGGACCAATCGGGCGGGCCAACCGGTCTTGCTCGCTTCGTCCGCTGCCGCGCCGATCTGGGTCGAGCGAAAGCTCCCGCCCGGCACAGGCACAGGAGAAGCGAACCGCTCCGCGTGGTTGGTAACGGAGTTTCCACCCGCGAGTCGGCGCTTCCACGGTTGGACAGAGTACGAGGTGACCAATCTTGTCGTTGCCATCGGCCGGGAATTGCCCGACCTGCCGGCCTATTTCGCCGTTGCTATCACGACAGCCGGGCGCACCGTGCCGCCTCCGCCAACCGGTGCGTCCTTGCTGGCCGACCGCGCCGCCCGGGCCTCCGCCCAACCCGGCGCGCTCGAACCCAAACTGAGCGCCCGCGTGTACCTGGCCGATCCCGCCGCGCTGTACGCCCGCCAACGCCAGCGAACGTGGTGGTTCCTGGGGGTGGTGCTCGCAGCCGCCACGACGGCCAGCGTGGGCCTGGTCTCCGCCCACCGCGCCTTTTGGCGGCAACGGCACTTGAGCGAACTCAAGTCGAACTTCGTGTCGAGCGTCTCCCACGAACTCCGCGCGCCGATCGCCTCGGTGCGCCTCCTGGCCGAAAGCTTGGACCGCGGTCGGATCACGGACGAGGCGAAACGCCGCGATTATTTCCGCCTTATCGGTCAGGAATGCCGGCGGTTGTCGTCGTTGATCGAAAACGTCCTCGACTTTTCCCGCATCGATCAAGGCCGTCGCCGGTACGAGTTCGAGCCCACCGACCTGCTCGCGCTCGTCGAACAAACCGCGCGTTTGATGGAACCGTACGCCACCGAACGCGAGGTCAAGCTGCGACTCGACCGGCCGGCGCACTTGGACCCGCCACCCACGCTGGCCGGCAAGGCCATCCAACAAGCCTTGGTCAACCTGATCGACAACGCGGTGAAACACTCGCCCGCAGGCGCGACGGTCGAGATCGCCGTGACCGGCGGCACGGCGGACGGCGCGCCGCCGCTGGCCTTGTCGGTCACGGACCACGGACCGGGCATTCCGCCTGCCGACCGCGAGCGGATTCTCGAGCCGTTTTACCGGCGCGGCTCGGAGTTGCGTCGCGAAACACCCGGTGTGGGCATTGGTTTGAGCATTGTGAAACACGTGGCCGAAGCCCACGGCGGCCGGGTGCGCGTGGAGGGCGAGGTCGGCCAGGGCAGCCGGTTTGTGATCGAACTGCCGCACGGGGCCTCGCCGTCGCCGCGCCAAACCTGAAGGTCACCCCCATGCC
This sequence comes from bacterium, assembly GCA_021839785.1. The sequence goes on from JAKCAB010000295.1 coordinate 3,410, forward strand.
GCGCATTTTGATCATCGAAGACGAGTTGGCGATGCGGACGGCGCTCGCCGACATCCTCGCCACCGAAGGGCATCGTGTACTCGTCGCGCACGATGGCGAGACCGGTTTGGAGCGTGCGCTGGCCGAGAAGCCGGACCTCACGTTGCTGGACATCATGTTGCCGCGGCTGGACGGCTTTGCGGTGTGCGCGGAACTGCGCCGCCGGGGTCGGCTGGAGCCGATCCTGATGCTGACCGCGAAGGGGCAGATCGAAGACCGCGTGACTGGCCTGGACGCCGGAGCGGACGATTATTTGGTGAAGCCGTTCAGCACCGACGAATTGCTCGCCCGCGTGCGCGCCTTGTTGCGGCGCACGCAACGACAAGCCGCGACGACCCGCGAACTGACTTTGGGTGAAGTGCGGGTGGACCTCGCCCGCCAACGCGCCTGGCGTCGCGACAAGGAACTTCGCCTCACGGCGAAGGAATTCGCGATGCTTCGACTCCTGGCCGACGCGGAAGGCGAGCCGGTCTCGCGCGAGCGGTTCCTCGACGTCGTCTGGGGCTACGGCGCTTTTCCGACCACGCGGACGGTGGACAACCACATGGCCAGCCTGCGCGCGAAACTGGAGCCGAATCCCGAACAGCCGCGCTGGCTCAAAACCGTCCACGGCCTCGGCTACCGCTTGGAACGGACGGTCTGATAACGCAACACCCGCTCCACCTACCCAAATGCATTCGAATGGCCACGAATCTACCCCTCACCCCAGCCCCCTCCCCCAGTGGGGGAGAGGGTGTCCGCAGGACGGGTGAGGGGGAATTCGAAAGCAATCAGTGTCAGAGCACGATCTCGGTGCCCACGCCTGCATCGGTGAAGATTTCCAGCAACACCGCGTGCGGCACGCGGCCGTCCACGAACGAGACTTTTTCCACGCCGGCCTTGATCGCGGCCACGGCGCTGTCCACCTTCGGGATCATGCCTTTGTCCACCACGCCGGCCGCTTTGAGGCCGTCCACTTCGCCGGTTTTCAGGTGCGGAATCACGGTGGTGGGCACTTGCGGGTCGCGCAGCAAGCCCGGCACGTCGCTCATGAACACGAGCCGTTTCGCCTTGAGGGCGATGGCGGTCATGGCGGCGGCGACGTCCGCGTTGCAGTTGTAAAGCCGGCCGTCGAAGCCGCGGGCGGTGGGGCTGATGACCGGTGTGACGCCTTGCGCCAGGCATTCCAGCAACGGCGCGGTGTGGACCTCCACGACTTCGCCCACGAAGCCGAGATCGATCGGCTGGCCGGCTTCGTTGCGCGCGGTGAGCTTGCGGCAACGAAAAATGTCCGGACCGGCGAAGCCCTTGGCCAGGCCGCCCAGGCGGTTGATGGCGGCCACGATTTCCGGGTTGATTTCGTGGGAGAGCACTTCGTTGACGAGGTTCACCGAGGCTTCGTCGGTGACGCGCAGGCCTTGCACGAACTGGGCCTTTAGCCCGGCCTTCTCCATCGCGCGCGTGATCGCCTTGCCGCCGCCGTGCACGACCACCGGGTCGATTTCGACCGCTTCGAGAAAGACAATGTCGCGCGCCACGCCGGTGCGCACCGCCGGGTCGGGCGAATCCATGAAACTGCCGCCGTACTTGACCACGAACGTGGCGCCGCTGAAGCGTTGAATGTACGGCAGC
>JAKCAB010000849.1 GCA_021839785.1 bacterium
GGCGGCCGCGCGGACGAGCCGATGTGCGAGTTCTGGATCGGCGGCGGCGCGTTCGAGACGTGCAAGGAAATGGCGTCCGCGGCGCACACCTACGGCCACCCGATTCTCGGCGCGGAATCGTTCACGGCCGACGACCGCGAGAAATGGCTCCAGCATCCGGCGACGATCAAGTCGCTCGGCGACCGCGCGTTTTGCGAGGGCGTGAGCCGTTTCGTCTTCCACCGTTACGCCATGCAACCGTGGCTGAATTACGCGCCGGGCATGACGATGGGGCCGTGGGGGCTGCATTACGAGCGCACCGAGACGTGGTGGGAGTGGTCGCGCCCGTGGCACGAATATCTGGCCCGCTGCCAGTTCATGCTGCGGCAGGGGATGTTCGTCGCCGACATCTGCTACCTCCAGCCGGAGGAATCGCCGCAAGGTTTCGCCGGGCACACGCGTTACGGCTACGATTTCGACAACTGCTCCGCCGAGGTTGTGTTGAAGCGCATGGCGGTGAAGGACGGCCGGATCGTGCTGCCCGACGGCATGAGCTACCGGGTGCTGGTCCTGCCGGAGGTCAAGGCCATGACGCCGGCGTTGCTGCGAAAAATCAAGGAACTCGTCGCGGCCGGCGCCACGGTCATCGGCCCAACGCGGCCGGAGAAATCGCCGGGCCTGTCGGACTACCCGCATTGCGACGAAGAGGTGAAGCAGCTCGCCGGGGAACTTTGGGGCAGCGGGAAAATCATCACGGACAAAACGCCGGAGCAGGTGCTGGCGGGGTTGAACGTGCCGCCGGATTTCACCGCCGGGCCGGCCGTTCGCTGGATTCATCGCGCCATGGCGGACGGGACGGAAATTTACTTCGTCGCGTGCAGCCATCCCTGGCCGACCGATGCGCTGTGCGCGTTTCGGGTCAGCGGCAAAACGCCGGGGTTGTGGCAGCCGGAGACGGGCCGGATGGAAACGCCGGCGTCGTTCACCACCGCCGGCGGCGTGACGCGCATTCCGCTGCATTTCGAGCCGAGCGGCTCGGTGTTCGTCGTGTTTCACGACCGCGCCGGGCGGTTCGATCCGGTCGTCAGCGTGACGCGCGACGGCCAGCCCATTTTCCCCGCGCCCGAAGTGAAGACGCCGGTGGTCATCACCAAGGCGGTGTATGGCATGTTGGGCGATCCCAAACGCACCCGCGACGTGCGGGCCAAGCTCCAGGCGCTCGTGGACGGCGGCGAGTTGAGCCTGCCGGTGGCGCGCATGGCGGAGGGCGACGACCCGGCCGTCAACGTCGTGAAAACCCTCGTGGTCGAATACACCGTCGGCGGACAGGCGTTCCGGGCCAGCGGTCAGGACCCGGAGGAGATCAACCTCAACGCTTCCGGCGGCGCGGAACCGGTCGCCACCGTGCATTCGGTCGCGCGCGGCCGGCTGCTGGTCGAGGCGCGGGAGCCGGGCCATTACGCCTTGAAAACCGCCGCCGGGGTGACGCGCGAGTGGACCGTCACCGACCTCCCCGCGCCGATGGAGCTGGACGGCCCGTGGGAGTTGCGCTTCCCGCCAAACTGGGGCGCGCCGGCGCAGGTGACGCTGCCGAAGCTCATTTCGTGGAGCGACGCCAGCGATCCCGGCATGAAATATTTTTCCGGCACGGCCACCTATCGCAAAACTTTCCGCGTGCCGCGCGGCCTGACCGCCAGCAACCGCCGGCTGTGGCTGGACCTGGGCAACGTGCAGGTGATGGCTGCGGTGAAGCTCAACGGCCGGGACCTCGGCGAACGGTGGAAACCGCCTTACCGCGTGGATGTCACCCGCGCCCTGAAAACCGGCGACAACGCGCTCGAAATCCGCGTCGTCAACCTCTGGCCCAACCGGCTGATCGGCGACCAGCAACTGCCGCCCGACAGCCAGCGCAATCCGAACGGCACGCTCAAGGAATGGCCGCAATGGGTGCAGCAGGGCAAACCCAGCCCCACCGGTCACTTCACGTTCACGACCTGGGAACTGTGGAAAAAGGACTCGCCGCTCGTGGAATCCGGCCTGATCGGTCCCGTGCGCCTCGTGCCGGAGGACGTGCGGCGGCTGCGGGATTAAGCGCCAGGTTTCACCACGCAGGTCGCGGACAATGGCCGGGATGGCCTCGTCTAGGTGTTTGCCCGCGCCCAAGCGCAGGGCTGGGTCACGATAACCTGCAACCAGAGAGATTTGCTGCCTTTGGCTGAAGCGGGTCCGCATCCGGGGCTGGTTATCCTGATTCGCCGCAAGACCCGCCAGGCTGAGTGCGCGCACCTGCTTCGTCTCTTGCGCCGAGCCGGCGAAGGCGGACTGGCCGGCAATGTGAACTTCGCCTGAACACCCTCCGCCGCGGCGGCTTCGCACCCCATTCTGTTGTTTGCATCTCGGCAGCGTTGAGATGCCACGTCACCGCAACCAGCTTCAAGCTGGCGTTGCGCCGGAAATTGGTTAAATATCCGGACGAAGCCACGCCGGAGCCGCCCGGCACTACTTGGACCAACGACGATGAAACCTGCACGTGCCGCCCCGGCGCGGCGAACCCCCCGCTTGATGGCAACCGCACTCTGCCGCGCACTCCGGCCCAAACGGCTGGCCCGCTGGCTTGCCCTCGCAGCCACCACGTTGTGGCTCGGCCATGCGATCACGCCGCTGTTCGCCACCGATTCTGCGGCGGCGCCGCCAACCGTCGCGAGCCTGCACGCTGGCGACCCGGTGGATGTCGCGCCGTGGGGTGAACGCGCGTCGTGGGCCAACGGCAACGACGTCGGTATCTTTTGGGAGGACCCGCGCGACCTCTTCCGCGTGGTCGTCACCTTTGCCGAGGCCCCGCCCGATCCGGCCAAGGCGCGACTGCAGTGGTGGCACTCGGTCTGGCCCGAACGGCACATCCCGCGCGACCAGCCTTCCGGCGCCAGCGAGTCCGGCTGGCTGGAGCTCGGCGACTGGTACCGCGGCGAGTGGCGCGGCGCGGACGTCTATTTTCAGCCGGAGGGCAAGACGTGGACCTACACCTTCCGGCACGTGAACTTGAACGAATTCCCGAACTTGAAGGACTTCAACGCCGAGTACCGCACCACGATGCGGCTGCGGCTGCTGTTCGACGGCCCCGCGCCGAAGGTCGAGAAACTGGAAACGTACACGGACTCGGTGTGGCGCCAGATCGGAGTCGCGATGAGGTGGCAACAAGCTGACGAGGCGAAGTCGGCGAAACTCGAGGTGTTCAACGGCTGGGCCGCGCCGCCTCAAAGCGCGGTTGAGGACGGCATCAAAGTCCCGGAAGAGGAACCGGGACAGAAACTCGCATTCGTCTGGTTTGCCGCGAGTCCCAACGTGAACGGATTCGACCGCACGGTCGTCACGGTGCGAACGCCCGCCCAGTCGTTCAGCTTCGATCCGGCCGACGTGGCCACGGGCAAGCCGATCTTCGCACCGGGGTTGGGGGTGCTGGTGGAGGCGTGGGACGGCAGGGATAGCCTGGTCGGCCTTGCGGCTCAGACCGAGGAACGCAGGCGCAGCCCGGAAGCACTTCCACTCTATGAGCGGATCTCGAGTCAACCTGAGCAGTCTCTCGCCCGCGCCCTCGCCCAACAGCCGCCCAAGCCCGGCCACATCTATCTGCCGGTCGGCACCGAGGGCGGTCGCCAGCGTTTCGGCGTGAACTTCAACGGCTCGGTCTTCTGCCTCAACGACCGCATTGACCAACCGGTGGGCAAGGATACCCCGCGCCGCATCTGGGGCGGGAACCGGCTCGATTACGACTTTGGCCTGCCCGCCACCGCGCCCACGAAACGCTGGATCGAGGACGAGTGCCTGCCGATCATGAACACCGAGTGGGAACGGGACGGCATCCGCTACACGCAGACGGCGTTCGCCACGCGGCTCGATCCCGGCAGCCTCGGCTTTCCGGACATGCAGGCGGACGACATCGCCGTGCTCATGGTTCGGATCGCGGGCCGAAACATCGCCCAGGAATACAAGGAGGCGCACGCCGTCCTCACCTTGAAGGCCGACGGCCGTCTCCTGCCGCTCACCTTCACGAACGGTCTCGTTTTCGCAAAATTGCCGTCCGGCGAAGTCCTCCGCGCGCAGGTGGATTGCCAGGCGGACGGCAAACCCCACGCCGAAGGCCAGGGAATCCGTTTCTTTGGCAACCTGCCGCCCGGCACCGACGGCGCCATGGTGCTCAAGATTCCCTTCATCACGCTGGACAAACCGGAGGAAATCGAGCGCCTGCGCGATCTCGACTTCAACGACGAGTTCAAACGCGTAAAGCGCTTCTGGACGGCCCGCGCCGACGCCAGCGCCCAGATCACAACGCCGATTCCTGAACTCAACCGGTTTTACCGCGCCGATGTCTCGCATCTCCTGATCAACTGTGGACGCGAAGTCGGCGCCGACCGACTGGCGGCGCGCGTGGGCAGTTTCGCCTACGGCGTCTATGGCAACGAATCGTGCATGATGATCACCGACCTCGACCGCCGCGGCTTTCATGACCAAGCCGAGCGTTGCCTCGAAACGTTCCTCCAATACCAAAGCTCGACGGGTTTGCCGGGCGACTACGACTCGCAGGACGGCGTGTTCAACGGCGCCAACGGCTGGGAATCCGGCGGCTACAACCAGCACCACGGCTGGATTCTCTGGGCGATGGCCGAGCACTACCGGTACACCGGCGACCAGGCCTGGCTCGAACGCAACGCCGCCAAGTTTCTCAAGGCCTGCGCCTGGATCACCCGCGAACGTGCCCGCACCGCCAGGCTGACCGGCCTGCGCGCCATCGAGCGCGGACTGCTCCCGCCCGGCTCGCTGGAAGACATTGGCGACTGGCGTTGCTGGATGTCGAACAACACCTTCAGTTGGTGGGGCATGAATGCCATCGCCCGTGCGCTCGCGGACATCGGCCACCCCGACGCCAAGGCACTCCAAGCCGAGGCCGACGCCTATCACCGCGATATCTTGACGGCGTTCAATGAGGCGAAGGTCCGCGCGCCGCTGGTGGCGTTGCGCGACGGCACCTGGATTCCGCAATACCCGTCCGAGGTTCACCGGCGCGGACGC
>JAKCAB010000578.1 GCA_021839785.1 bacterium
AGTGAAATTCGCCGCCAAGCGACCGGTGTCCGGCGACGTGTCCGCGTGGTTGGGGGAATTCTACGACGGGCACCGGCAGAGCTACGGCGGAAGGCTGGTGGTCATGCCGTGGAAACACCTCGGGTTCGACGCCAACTACAGCTTCAACCAGGTGCGACTGCCCGGCGGCGATTTCGACACGCACCTGCTCGCGGGTCGCATGATTTGGAACTTCACGCCCGACCTCGTGTGGTCGCATCTGGTCCAATACGACAGCGGGTCCGACTCGATTGGCTTCAACAGCCGGCTGCAATGGGAATACCGCCCGGGCTGCAAGCTCTACCTGGTTCTGAACCAAAACTATCCACGGGAGTCCGGCGACTTTCGCCTCGACGGAAACGAGGTCATTCTGAAAATGTTGGCGATATTCCGGTTGTGAGGAACCTGGCCCGCATGTTTCACCGCGAAGCGCACGCAGCGCCGGCTGGGAGCCGGTTTTGCGCTCGCCCACATTTAAGGCCGGCTGCAAACCGGCGCTCCGGCCTGTCGGTGTTTCGAGCGGGCAGGGAGAGATACAGGCTGGTTATGCAAAACGCGCCATCTATCTTCGGGTATCAGTGGTGCCGGTGGCGGTGGGCGGGCGTGTTGGCATGGCTCACCGCGCTTAAGTTGGCCGGCGCCCCGGCCGCAGAGCAGTATCACCGTTATTGGGGCGATGTGCATGGACATACGATCTTCTCCGATGGCAAGGGCACCGCGGCCGACTACTTCCAATACGCCCGCGACGTGGCGCATTTGGATTTTGTCATTGTCACGGACCACGACTTTGGCCACGAGGCGCCCTGGCGGATGCCCAAGGCGCATTGGCAGCAAACGCAGGCCGCGGCGGAACAATACACCGTCAACGGGCGGTTCGTCGCCATCGCGGGTTATGAGTGGACGTCGCAGCCCAAGTATTGGCGCGGCTTCACCAACGCGGCGTCGGAAGGCCTCTTTCCCGGGCCGCCGTGCTATTACAATCACAAGAACGTCTATTTCCCGAAGCCGGTGGACTACTTGTTTAGCGCCAAGGACGTTGCCTACTTGACACCGGACCTGCTGGCGGCCGCCGTGCAGCGCGCCGGCGGATTGATTCAGAACAACCATCCCTCGGCGGAGGTCGAGGGCCGGGATCAATTCGACTACGACGGCCGGTGGTTTTCGGTCATCGCCAACACCGAAATGCTGCCAGACCTGATGCGTTACGGGGGCAAGACCTACGCATTGCGGGGCGAAGAAACGGTGCGGGGTTTTCTCAACCGCGGCGGTCGCACCGGGTTCGTGGGCGGCAGCGACACCCACGAAGGCCGGCCGTCGGCACGGACGGCGGTGCTGGCCACGGCCTTGACGCGTGAAGCCCTCTTCGAAGCCTTGCGTCACCGCCGCAACTATGCGGTGTCGCAAGCGCAGATTGAATTGGACTTCAAGATCAACGGCCACTGGATGGGGGAAGAAATCGCCGTCACCAACCCGCCGCACCTTAACGTGGCCGTTCAGGGCACCGCCAAGCTGGCGGAAGTCGCAGTCGTTCGCAACGGTCTTGTGTGCCACCGGGTCACCCCCGCCGGCAACGAGGTCCGTTTCACGTGGCGGGATAACGCGTTTGCCGGCGCGGCTTACTACTACGTCCGCGTAACCCAGGCCGACGCGGACGAGGAAGGCAATCCGTCGCGTGCCTGGTCGAGTCCCATTTGGGTCAAGGCCAGGTGACAGGGCCTCCCGCCTCGAAGAATCTTTGCGCTGGCCCTGCTGAGCCGCTTTCCTGCTGGCAGCCAGGGCCATGCGGTGCGCGGCAGGAATCCGAGTCGCTGGAACTGAGAAAGCCGAGAGCCACAGCCCGAGAACAAGTGCAGCGGATCTCCACACCGACGTCGGAACCGCCGCGGGCGGCGAAGCAGCCGCGCGACGGGGACGGTCAGCCGCGGTCAGCCGCGGTAGATGACTTGAATCGCGTAGTCGGTGAGGATCTTCTGGGTCGCGATGTCGATGTGCGTGTAGTTCAGCGCGGTGAGGTTGATGATGTTTTCCTCGCCGATCTTGTTCAGAAACGCGGCCACGAACTCCTCGTAACGGTCGTGGCCGACCTCGACGCAATCAGTGTGGCGGAAGATGCGGACCTTGATCTTTTTGGGGCCCTCAACCGCAACTACCTCTTCGGTGATGGGCTTCACGATCAGCACCTCCGCCGGACCTTCGTGGACGGGCACGACAAAGTGATGCTCCACCCTGGCGGCAGCGGAATCGTGGATCGGGTTGTGCGTGTGGATGTTCGTGATGTCCGGGACGGGAACCGTGATCTCTGTGTTGCAGGTCGGGCACTGGATGGCCTGCCCGGCGGCGCCGGCGTCCACCATGAGTTCCTGCTGGCAGTGAGGACAATGAAATGTCAGGTCCATAGCGGTTTCGCGTTTGCGGGCTGAGTTCGTTCCGAAGTTAAGAGTCGCCCGCGCCGCGCGCCAGCTTAAAACGAAGGTCCGCCACTTCGGCGGCGCGGTGCGCGCCCAAGCCAGGCCGCGAAACCCGTTCTTGCGTGCTTGATCGGCGCGCGTCTGGCATCCTCGGCCGCGCATGGATCTGGCACCGCAACTGCCTTGGACCCACGGCCAACGCCACGTCGTCACCGTGGGCGATCTCGCCTTTGGTGGCGAGGGCGTCGCCCGCTTGGGCGAGTTCGTCGTGTTCGTGCCGTTTGCCCTGGTGGGGGAGGAAGTGGCGGTGGAACTGACGGAAGTGAAGCGCCGGTTCGCCCGCGCCCGCTTGCTCGCGGTCCGCCGGCCTTCGCCGCTGCGGGTTGCGCCGCGTTGCCCTCACTTCGGCGAGTGCGGCGGCTGCCAGTACCAACACCTGGATTACACCGAGCAACTGCGGGTCAAACACAAGCAGGTCAGCGATTTGCTCGAACGGCTGGGCGGCTTCCCGAGCGACGTCGTCGCCCCGGTCATTCCGTGCCCGGCACCTTACGGTTACCGGAACCGGATCATGATCCGGAGCCAGTGGAACAAGCCGGAGCAACGCCTGGTGATTGGGTTTCTGCGGCACGATTGCGGCCTGGTGGTGGACCTCGAGGAATGCGCCATCGCCGAGCCGTCGTTGAACGAGCAAATCCGCCACGTCCGGGCGCACCCGCCGCCGAAAGGCGGTTTGAAAGTGGTCTTGCGCCTTCAGCCGGAAGGCTGGGAACTGCCACGCGATTCCTTTTTCCAAAACAACTTTCACCTGCTGCCGCGGCTGGTGGCCACCGTCCGCGAGCGCTTGCAGGCGGCGGGCACGCGGCACCTCGTGGATGTCTATTGCGGAGTCGGCTTTTTCGCGCTCGAACTGGCGGACTTGGTAACGGCTTTTGCCGGCGTGGAACTGGATCGCCTGGCGATCCAGGCGGCGCAGCGCAACGCCGCGGCGCGCGGCGTGACCAACGGCGAGTTCCTGGCCGGCCACGCGGAAGAGCTGCTGCCCGCCCTGCTGACCCGGTTCCCCGCAGCGGACACCAGCCTCATCCTGGATCCGCCGCGGCGCGGTTGTGTGCCGGCTTCGCTGACTGCGTTGCGCGCGGCCGGGCCGCAACAAATCTTGTACGTTTCATGCCACCCGGCCACGCTGGCGCGGGACTTGAAAGCCCTTTGCACCGAAGGCCGGTACCGGCTGGAGCGGGTGATCCCACTGGACATGTTCCCGCAAACGCAGCACGTCGAGTGCGTGGCCGACCTTCGCCGGGCTGCGGAAGCCTCCGCTCCGTGGGGCGAGGCGATGTAGCCTTGCCAGACGAGAGTTTTTTGTTTCAACTGTGCGCACCACTGCCTGACCTTATGGATGACTCCGATCAACCGTCATTGGGTTTCGTTCAACGGAAGCTGCCCTGGATCGTCGCCGCCGCGGGGTTGCTGCTTTACCTGGTCACCCTCGAACGGTGGGTACGCCTCGACAGCCTGCCCGTGGTGGCCAAATTCGCCGGATGGGATTGGACGCCGACGCTTAACGCGCCGCTCCATTTTCTGCTCACCTACCCGTTCCGGTGGTTGCCCACCGGAGCCCAACTGCTGGCGTTGAACGGACTGTCCGCGTTCCTCGCCGCCGCCACGCTCGGCTTGCTGGCGCGTTCGGTCTCGCTCTTGCCGTACGATCGCACGCGGGAATCCCGCATCCGCGAGCACAGTGAGGGCGCTTTGTTGAGCACCGGCCTGGCCTGGGTGGGGCCGGTTTTTGCGGGCGTGATCTGCGCGCTCCAGCTCAGTTTCTGGGAGCACGCCACGGCCGTCACCGGCGAAATGCTGGATTTGCTGATGTTCGCGTACGTCATCCGGTGCCTGCTCGAATTTCGCCTCGACGGGCGCGAGAGCTGGTTGCTGCGGACGTCGTTCGTGTACGGACTGGCGGTCACGAACAACTACGCCATGATCGCCTTCTTCCCTTGTTTCCTGGTGTCGGTGGCGTGGATCAAGGGGCTGGGCTTCTTCAACCTCGGTTTCGTGGGCCGGATGTTGGGCTGCGGCGTGGCTGGTCTCGTGCCTTACCTCGTGCTGCCGATCGCGGCGGTGATGGGCGGCGCCGAATCGGGCGTCGGCTTCTGGGCCTACCTGCACACGGTGCTCGCCAACCAAAAGGCCGCCCTAGTCTCGTTTCCGCAGTGGGTGATCTTGCTGTTGTCTCTAACCAGCATTCTGCCCGTGCTGTTGATGGGGGTGCGCTGGGCGGTGGCGGAAGGCGACACCAGCCGGGCGGGGGTGTTGATGGCGAGTTTCATCACGCGGTTCATGCACATCGTGATGCTGGCGGCGAGCGTCTCGCTGTTTTTCGAGCCTATCTGGGCTCCGCGGTCGCTGGGATTCGGCCTGCCGCTGCTGCCATTTTACTACCTGGCGGCCCTGGCGGGGGGGTACTACAGCGGCTACCTGCTGTTGGTGTGCCAGGAACCGAAGGGGCGGACACGGCATCGCAGTTCGCCGGGGATGCAGTTTTTGAATCGGGTGATCGCCGGCGCCACGATCGTGGCGGTCGCCGGCACGCCCTTCTTCATGGTGTATCGGAACA
>JAKCAB010000116.1 GCA_021839785.1 bacterium
GTGGATTTGCTTGATGCGATTCATCCGCGCCAGCGACAGCACGAGGCCGCCTTGCATGGGAACACAGCCGCCGACGTAGCCATGACCGGCGCCGCGTGGCGTGACCGGAATCCGCCGTTCGTTCGCAAAGCGGAGGATTTTTGCGACCGACTCGGCGGAGCGGGGGAGCGCCACCGCCTCGGGTTCGTGGCGGGCGAACCACTTGTCGCCGGCGTGGGCAGCGAGCGTGGTGGGATCGAGACGGAGTTCGCCGGCCGGCAATTGACGTTGGAGTTGCCGCACCGTGGCGGCGAAGGACTTCTTCATTCGGCGTGCTCCGAGGCGTCGATCAACTCGCGGGCGTCGGCGGCGAGAGCTTCCGGGACATCGACGCACAACTCCACGCCGCCGATGCCCGCACCCCCGGCCAGGGCGGATCTTTCGTTTCTGACGGTTGCGGGGATGCCGGCCGTTTCAAGTCGCCCGCGAACAAGTTGCGCCTCGGAAGGGTTGAACGTTCGGAACACTGTGATCAGGTCCATGACGGGAGACTAGTTGCGGCGGGACGGCCCGGCAAGCGATGGCGATCCGCACTGGCGGTCAACCCTCTTCGGTCGCCGCGTCAGCCTCCGAAAAATGTTCGACCCGGTAAGTCTTCACCGCCGTCCCCGCCCGGCGCCAATCGCCGGGAGCAGCGCCGGCCTTCAGCGCAAGCTGGTCCAGGAAACCCGCCTTGTCGGGAAACTTCTGCCAGACCTGCGGCAGGAACGTCGCGCGGCGCGCGCCCAGTTCGAGGACCACGCCGTCGCGGCCCGGCTCGAGTTTCGCGAGCAACTCCGCCGGCGAGGCGAACGGCAGCGGCTGCGGCGGGGTGAGCACGCTGATCTCGATCTCGATGGTGTCCAGTTCGTCGGGGGTGACCGGTGGGAAGCGGCTGTCCCGCAAGGCGGCGGCGCGGGCGTTCTCGATCGTCGCCTGCCACAACGGCCAGCGCGGCTCGAGGTTGCCGATGCAGCCACGCAGTTGGCCGGCGCGCGTCAAAGTCACGAAGCAGCCGGCCGGCTCGGCGAGCCGTGGCGGCACTTTGCAGCCGGCGACATCCGGCGGCGAAGCCCCGGCGACGCTGCGGTGCAAGGCCGCACGGGCCAATGCCAGCAAGAGTAGTCGTTCTTCCCGGTCGAGCGGCGATGGAAGCGAGGGAGCCATTGCGAAATTTGCGAACCTCGATTGAGTTCAGGCGGCTGTCCCGCGTGTGTTGCGCCCGCCTCCCCAAGTGAACCACGCCGCCACGCCCAACAACAGCGCGCTGAACAGGCCGATGGTTTGCACCACCGCCTTGAAGGCGATCAGGTGTTCGCTGCCGAACGCACCGCCGTGCGCCGCCTTGGCGTGGCTGTTCGCGCGCAGAACGAGCGTTACCCCGTAAGCGAGCGACACGAACAGCAACCACGGCACGCAGGCAAACCGACGTCGCGCCAGCAGGCTCGTGATGAGTACGTTCGCCAGGGTGAGCGGCAGCATCGACCAAACGAACCACGGCACCAACGGGGCGCTGACCCAATACCGGGGCTTGTACACCAACCGCAGTGGCAATTCGGGAAAGAGCGTGCAGACCAGGGCGGCTGCCGCACCCACGAGGGCGGTGGCGCCCAGGGCTTGCGCGACCACGTCCGTTCGCTGCGAGAGCGCAACGCTGCGGACGACTTTCGGGAACATGACGGCCACCAGCGCGGCGGTGAAGAAAATCAACGCCCGACCGATCGTGCCCGGCGCGCCGTAGAAGGCGGTGACTTCCTTGTCGAACACGCTTTGCACGACAATCTGGTCGGCGGCCATCATGAACTGCCCTGCCGACAAACCCAGCGTCAGCGGCACGACAATGCCGAACCACTCGCGCCACCGCACGGCTTCACCTTTGCCGAGCCACGCGCTGCGGCTGTGCCAGCCCGCGAACGCGACGCAGACCACGTAAGCCATCAGCGCTGCGGTCATTGCACCGGCGGCGTAGTTGCCGAGCCACCACACGAGCACCAACACCCCGCCCAGGCGCACGCCGCCATTGAGGATTTGGAGCCAGCCCAGCCACAGAAAGTCCTGCCGGCCTTGCAACACTCCCTGGAGGATCGGCCACCATAACATTGCCAGACCGATGCCCACGGTGGCCCACAACGCGCCGGCGTGCGCAATCTTCAGTTTCTCGAGCAACTCGCCGCGAACTAGGAATGCCGCGAGCGCCATCCCGCACCAAAGAATGAAAGTGCCTGCCAGCGCCCAGCGCACGGTGAAGGTGAGTTGCCGCTGTTGTTCCGGAGCGATCGCCGCCGCCGTTTGCTGCGCAAAAATGGTTTGCAGACCTATCGCGGGAATCAGCATGAGGTTCAGGACCTGCAGCAACGCCAGGAAGACACCGTACTCCGCCTCCGTCATGCGGGACTGGGCTGGGATGTGCACCACCCACATGCACACGCCGCCCAGGCCGGTGGCCATCACCATCCAGCCGGTTTGCCGGAAAAAGGCCAGTTTGCTCTGTGGGCTCCCGCTCATGCGTGCCTAGTTCTTTTCCGCGGCGCACTGGTACGCAACCTCGATCGCGTCCGCCGCTCGCGCACAGACCTCCCGCCAGTCGAGTCGCTCCCGCACCCGCCGGGCAGCCGGTGCGGCCAGGGCTGCGCGCGCCGCCGGCGACTTTCCGAGCCAATCCAGGAGCGTGTGACCGAGGCTGGCGCCATCGAAGGCGGAGAACGTCGCCAGCGGTTCGTCGGCGAAATACCGACGGACGCCTTCGAGCGGTGTGCTCGCAACCGGCAGTCCCAAGGCGAGGTACTCGACCAGCTTCGCCACAAAGGCGCAGTGCGTTCCCGCCGATTCCTCGTACGGCACCAGGCCGACCGAAGCCGTGGCCAGCCGGCCTGCGATCTCGCGGTACGGAACGAAGCCGACGTGCCGGAGCGCATCGCCCAACCCGCGTTTGCCCGCGAGGTTTTGGAAGCGTTGCCAAGCTTCCGTGTCCGCGCCGATAAACTGAAAAACTGCCTCCGGCCTTTCTCTGCGCACCCGCGCCACCGCGTCGAGCGCGATTCGACCGAGGTGGTGATGGTCGAACGAGCCATGCATGACGATCGTCGGCGGCGTGTCGCGGCGGGCGGCGACCGCCGCGGCGTCGAAGCAAAAACGGTCCGCGTCGTAACCATAGTAGATCGGGTGCAGGCGCTCGCGTGGCGTGCCCGCGGACGCAAAGCGGTCAGCCAGCGTGTCCGAAACGGTCAGCACCGCGTCGGCGTCGAAGCGCCGCGGCAACGACAGTTCGTAGCGTTTGAGCACCGCGAGCATGGGGGGGGGCATCAACCGGACCGGCCACGTCTCCATGAAGCCGGTCAGGAAATCGAGGAAGTTCATTGCCACGGGCACGCGCAACCGGCGTTTCAGTTGGCCGGCCGCGACCGCCGAGATGGCGTGCTGGGCGAGCAGCAAATCGAAACGTTCCCGCGTCGCGAACCGCTCGACCAGGCGGCGCAAGGCCACGGGGTAGAACAGGTATTTCAGGTTCCGCCAGCGCGTGTAGCGTCCCATTTTCCAGCCGGTGAAGGCGTGCAGTTCGACGCCAAACTCGCGCGCGACATTATCCGGCTCCTGGGATGGCGGACCGAACACGCTTACCACGTGACCGCGCCGGACCAACTCGCGCGCCAGGTAAGGTGCTTCCGCGGACCCGCCGCCGCTGGGCGGGTAGAACGGTTCGTGGGTGAGCAAGGCGACGCGCATCGCGGCGGGCGAACGCTCAGGGCAGGCGCCGTAGAAAGCGAGTCAACATTGCGGTGGCGGCGTCGAGTTGGCGCAGCGAAATCCACTCGTCCGCGGTGTGGGCCTGGGCGATGTCGCCCGGCCCAAACACCACACTGGGAATGCCCGCGTGGCTGAGCACCGAAGCGTCGCAGAAATAATGCGCGCCGACCGGAGCGCGCTGGCCGGCGCAGTTCATGAACTGGCGCACCAGCGGCAGTTCGGGATCGGTCTCCATCGGCCAGCACGGGGCGCTTTTGCTGTCGGCCACGCGGGCTTGCAGACCGTGCAGCCGCAGCAGCGCCTGGATTTCGCGGCGCACGCCGGCCTCGGTTTCGCCGGGCAAGGTGCGCCGGTCGGCATGGATGGTGCAACGGTCCGGCACGATGTTCGGCTGCGTGCCGCCGGCGATGGTCCCCACGCTGATGGTGGCGTGACCGAGCACCGGATGCCGCCGGCAGCGCAGCGCCGAGGCGTACTCGGTTTCCAGCAATTGCACGATCCGGGCCATCTCCAGCGCCGCATTGCGTCCGAGATCGGGGCGGGCTCCGTGCGCGGCCTTGCCTCGCGTTTCCAGCCGCAACCAGAGATTGCCTTTGTGCGCAGTGACCACTTTCAGCCCGGTCGGCTCGCCGACAATGGCGAGGTCCGCCTGGAGCTTCGACGCCGCCAGGGCGCGCGAACCGCGCTGCTCGTTTTCCTCGTCCACGAACGCGGCGAGCACAATCTCCGTTTCGGCCGGGCGGCGCCCGCCACGCGCGGTCGCGGCCAACGCGGCGAACATCGCCGCGATGCTGCCCTTGGTGTCGCAGGCCCCGCGCCCGTGAAGGCGGCCGTTGCGAACGGTGGGTTTCAACTGCGAAGCGGTCGCGCCCACCGTGTCCAGGTGTGGCGCCAGCAAAACGCGCCGGCGGGTGCGGCCGCTTGGGCGCAATGTGATCAGCACGTTCTCACGGGCGGGCAGCACCGGTTGGCGCCGAACGTCCAGGCCCAAACTGGCGGCGTGCGTCGCGAGAAAGTCCGCCACCCGCTTCTCGCCCGCGGCCGGATCATCCGCGGGCACGAAGGCAGGATTCACGCTGGGCAGCGCGATGAGTTCGCGGAGCAGGCGAACGGGTTGCATGGCGGTGGAACGACTCGATCCAGGCACGGCGGGGCGGAGTCTGTGCGAGCGGGATTCTGCGGGCAAGCGCGCAAGGTCACTGGCGCGCGCCACATAGCGGGAGCGCGCCCGGCTAGGCGGGTTCCGCAAAGAGGAAGGCGCCGTAGCCCACCACGCGGT
>JAKCAB010000853.1 GCA_021839785.1 bacterium
CGAAGTATGGCAGATACTGGACGATGTCCGGACTGTCCGGGAACTTGGCGTTGCCGGTGAGGTTGGCGACCGCCGTGCCGCCCCCGATGTTGAGGAATGCTTTGGCGGTGATGACGCCTTGCGGACTCGTGGGGGCGGCCGCCTGAGCCAGGATCGCCCCAGCCCCGACCGCGGCAATGCCGCAGGCGACCATTTTTAGCAGTCTGTTGGCCATAGGTTTCTTTCTTTGGTTGTTTGGTTTATCCAGCTTCCGGCCGCATGTCCCTGCATCTGCACGCGCCCCTTACCGTCCCGGGCTCCGGCCTTCCGGGGCTCAGCGCGTGCAAAGCAACAATGTACGTAAACCGCAAGCATGGTGTAAGTGGCAGTACATAGACCCGGTGGCTCGACTTAGGCAAGAACAAAGTAGCCAACCAATTTGCGTTAAGAAGATTGTTACCCGAGAAGGGACGTTGGGTCGCGGGAACCGGTCGCGGCGCAAGAATCCGTTTTACTCGACAGGCATGAAGACGTGGGCCGGAAAACCTGAGACCCAGTGCCGGGGCGACTGCGACGGCGCTACGCCACGACCGGCCTGGAACACGAACGGCGGCTCACAGACCCGGCCGTCGGGGGCAATGGCGCCGCCCATCGCAAAGCGCCCCACGGGGCCCGGCGCGTCCAGGAGTCGCTACGGCTGGCGCCCCGGCGGCCCGGCGCGGTTGCGGGGTGAGCGTGCCCCGGCGCGGGCATGTTCCTGCCACTCGCGAAATCGCGGCGCCTCCGGGTACGCCCCGACCAGACTTGCGAATTCCGTCGCGGCGGCGGCTGGCTGTCCGAGTTCGCGGAGGAGCATGCCCAGGTTGAACTGCAGCTTCCAATCCTGCGGCCGTTGTGTCACGGCCCGCCGGTAAACCTCCAAGGCGCGTTGCACCGTAGGCGGAGCCAGGGCAGCCTCCGCCGCATGCAAGGTCTGTTCCGCGAGCGCCTGCCGCTCCGCGTGGTCCAACTGCCCGGTGAATGGCGGGCGGGTGGTCAAATCCACCATCGCCGCGCGAACGTTGATCTCGTCCCAAGCGGTGAAGGCGAGCGCGTCGGCACATTCCTGCCGCGACGGTGCGGCGGTCCCGGCGGGTGGTCCGAGGCGGTTGCCCAAGACCGCCTCGATGGCCGGATATATCGCCAAGGCGAGCGCGTAGTCGCCGTCGAAGGTCGGATGGACGTGGTCGTTGAAGAAGCGTCGGCCGGGAATGCCTTGCTCGCCCGTGTCCGCCTCGGCGAGGGCGCGCTCCGCGTCCACCAGGTTAACCCCGACACCAGCCAAATCCGCGGCGGTTTCGCGGATGAAGGCGTTCAACCGGCGGTCAGTGCGGAACTGGAGCGCGTCCCAGTCTCGGGCCAACGCGAACTCTGCACGGGCGGCCGGCACGTCGCCGCCAGCCAGGAGACTGCGCGCCAACCGGAAATGCAGCTCGGCGAAATGGTCGTCCAAGCTCAACGCCTGGCGGTAATTGCCGATGGCTTCAGCCCGCCGGCCGGCGGTCTCGGCAGCGACTCCCCGCGCGTAAGCGGCTGCCCAATCGGCTTGCGTGGACGCGGTCAGATCGGCGCGGTGCAATGAAGCCAGCGGCGGGCAATCCTGAAGGTTGCCTGGCACCGTGCAGAGAACCACCTTCGCGCCCGCCTTCGTCCCGGCCCGACAAATGGCTGCCAGGTTTGCCCGGAAGTGTTCGCCGAGCCGCAGGCGCCGCGGATCGTCTGCAGCCAGGCGATGCCGGCGGAAATATTCCGCGTCCTGCGTTTCTTTGCGTTCGGAACCGCGGACCAGAGCCGACGTGAGCAACTGCCCCAGCCGCGAGGATTGCAGCGCCTGCCGCGCCCGGATGAAGGTGAGGTTCTGCGTCCAGGCGGGCACGTCCGGATCGGGCGCATGCAGGCCCACGGCTTCGTTGTTGCCCATGTACACGAGGTACAAGTCCGGTTGGAAGTGCGCGCATTCCTCCGCTATGGGGCGGACAACGTGGGAGTTGATCCCGCGCATGGCGGTGTTGACGAACTCGAAGCGGATGCCCGGATGGCGCCGTTCGAGGATCACCGTCAAGATGCGCTGGAAACTGAACGCCGGATCGGGCGTGCCCATCGCCGCCGATTCGCCCAGCACAAAGACCCGCAGGGTACCGCGCGGCTTCGACGCGGGCAGGCGGAAAAAGTCGGGCCGCGCGGAGGGCTTGTGGAGCCAGAATTGCCAGGCGTAGCAATCGTTCGGAGTGTAGTAGTCACCGCCGCCGGCTTTAAGAAAGAAGCGTGTGGGGTACCCGTACCCGCCCCACCGCAGCCCGGTCTCGAGCAAGACCAAAACGACGAGCGGCGAGAGCAGCATCACGCCCACCCGCAACGCCCAGCGGCGCCAACCAGCCGGGGGGCGGGGATTACACCGCGCCGGCGATTTCGGCGATGGCTCGGCGGGGCGTTTGCGCGGGCGCATTGTTTTTTGAGGGCTCAACGGCTACAGGCTAAACCCAACTCCCGAATGGAACGGGGAGCGCACGCGCGAAGACGCTGGCCCAGGCGGCGGGAAGTGGTCCGGCAAGGCGACAACCTCGCGGCGAACTGAGTTGGGGTGCATAACGGAAGGGGGCCGGATTGTTCCGGCCCCCCTCGTGCTTCCGTTGAAACATTTCTCTGACCGGCTTATTGCTTGGCCCGATAGTACTTCCCCGGGCCGGCCGGGGCGATGCTGGCCGGGCTGGTCAGACCGGTTACATCGCTCCACGGACCGGTGATCGCATCGGCTGCCTGCAACGTCCCCGTCCAAGTCACGCGCACGTTCGCGCCGTCCCGCGAGATGCTGAGGGTCGGGGCGGTCGTGGTGGCGCCGTCGTTGAAGTCCCAGTAAGCCGTCAGCTTGGTGCTGGCGGCGAGGTCGGTGGGCGCCGTGCCCGAAGCCAGTTTCTGGACGTCGCTTTCGGCCAGGGCTGTCCCAAACACGGCGAAGTCGTCCTCCATACCGTGCATGTTGTTCCCTACGCCGGTATTATCGGCGCCCAGATACAAACTGGTGAAGTCGGTCGGCAGCGGCGCCGTGTTGCTGCCTTCCAGGAATAACACGCCGTCGATCCAGATCTGCTTCACATCGGCCTTCTTTGAGAAGACGAAGTGGTGCCACTTGGTGGTCCACCAAGTGTCGTCCCCAACCGACAGGTAATCGGGCAGCGTGTTGATGGCGGCGTTGATGCGCTGGGTGCCAGCATCGCAGCAGCCCGCAGTGTCGAAGTAGATGTTGTCATTGTTCCACGGCGTGTGCGCCTGCCAACCGCGTTGGCCGTTGTTGCTCGAAGGCGAAACCGCCCAGAACGCCGAGGAGGCGTTGATGTCATACCGCTTGAGCCAGAACGAGAAGGACATCTCGTCGTTTGCGGTGATGGCGTTCAGCCAACTGGCGTCATAAATATACACTGCGGTCCGCTGACCGGTGGTGCCGAAGTCCATGCTGTAATCGCCGGCTTTGCCGGTGTGACCGCCGGCGTCCGGCGTGAAGGCGGCGTTACCCATCACGAGCCCGAGGTAGCTGTGGAGTTTGTCCTTGGTGATCGGCGCCACCATGAACTGCCACTCGTACTTGGCCGTGTTCCCGCCGGCCACCGGGTAAAGCAGGCTCACCTGGTGCGTGGATCGGGCCGCAAACAGCGGGCTTGGCGTGTAAGCTACCGTGGCCACGCCGCCATCCTTGGTGACCGTCGCGGCCACCTGGGCACCGTCCACCATGAGCGTCACGTTGTTCTGCGCCCAAGGCGTCGCGCCATCCACATGCACCACTTGAACCAGGTTGGGCGCTGCGTTGGTGGTGTCGGGCGTGGGCTTCGTGGAGAGGAACAAACCATCGGGAGTCACCGGGGCGCTGAAGAACTTCCCGGGGATCGGGGTCAGGTTGCCGGCGGGGGTGGTGTCCGTGGTCTTCCGCCACGCCACCTGGCAATAATCGCCCCCGGTTCCCTCTTTGTAAATGGCCTCCATGTAGTACCGCTTGCCCGCCACCAACGAGATCGGGATGGCCGTGGTGTAGGCTACGCCCGGTTCCGTGAAGGCGTTGCAGCAGCCGGTTTGTTCCGCGATCAACTCGGCGTTGGCCGGATTGTCGTCCGTGGGGCTCATGAACAATCGCGACGAGTCGTCGCTGCGAAGGAAGAAGTCATAGTCTCCGCTCTCCGCGGGAATGAGCACGCCGGAGATCCGGCCACCGTACCCCTCGTGGCTGTCGTCCGGGAAGACCGGGCGACTGTCGAACGCGGTGGTGTTGACCGTCCAGTCCGGGTTGCCGGGATAGCGAGGATCGGCCACCAGTGTGCTGTCGAGGCTGTTGTCCGAGGTGGACAGGCCGCCCCAGAAGTCGAACACCAGGACACCTTGCCGGTCGATGAAGGTGTAGAACGTGACTTTGCTGTTGGCGGCGATCATGTTGCCCGGAAGGTCTTTGACGCCGTTCACGGTCACGGTGTAGGCGGTGGCGCCTGGGGTCTGCTTCGCCGTCGTAAGGACGACGTTGGTCAGATCTCGGACCTCCGCCGCGGAGATGGCGAGCGCGGGGCTGAGGGAGTAGTTCGCGAGAACCGTGGCGGTCGCGGGATCCACCGGCTCGGAGAAACTCAGCGTAGCCTTGGTGTAGCTGGGGCTGCCGGCGGCCGAGACAATGGTCGGCGGCGTGACGTCCTTGATCACCGTCAGCGTGGCCTCGGCGCTGGTCGCAGTCCCCTGCGCCCCGCCGCCGACGACGGAGAATTTCGCGCCGTTATCGGCGTAAGCCGTCCGCGCCAGGGTGTACATGCCGTTCGTCGCGTCGGTAATGGCCGAGCCATTCTTCTTCCACTGGTAAATGTACGGCGGCGTGCCGTCCAGCACGACGCTGAAGGTGGCGGGGTCGCCTTCGTTCACCGTGAGGCTGGCCGGCTGGGTGGTGATGGTCACAGGGCCGCTGCCTTTGTCGAAAGTCGAGAGGTACTCGCCTGGGATCGGCATGGAGGAGTCAATGAGGAAACCCGGATCCTGGACCGCC
>JAKCAB010000877.1 GCA_021839785.1 bacterium
GCGAGGTACGCCGGACGGACGCCAGGCGCAACTGGGTGACCTTCCCCGGCGAAACGCCCAGCTCCTCGGCCAGCTCTTCGTCGGTGGGTTCGCGGCCGAACACCTCCTGGAGTTTCATCGCGATGCGGCGCATCCGCGAAATCTTGTCCACGAGGTGGACGGGGAGGCGGATGGTCTTGGCCTGGTTGGCGAGGGCGCGCTTGATGGATTGCTTGATCCACCACGCCGCGTAGGTCGAGAGCTTGCCGCCTTTGGCGGGATCGAAGCGCTCGACCGCCTTCATCAGGCCGAGGTTGCCCTCGTTGATCAGGTCGAGCAGCGGCAGGCCGAGGCCGTCGTAGTCGTGGGCGATTTTCACGACCAGCCGCAGGTTGGCCTTGATCATGTGCTCGCGCGCCTTGCGGTCACCCCGCTTGATCCGTGCGGCCAGCTCGATCTCCTCCTGGACGGTGAGCAACTTCACCTGCCCGATCTCGCGCAGGTAGAGCTTGATCGCCGAATCGGCGTCGTAACTGCCGCGCTCGCGCGCATTCGCCTCGATCGCCGCCTCGTCACGCGGCACGGCCACGGGTGCGGGGGGCGGCGGCACCGGGGCAGCGACCGAGGCAGGTGGCGCGGGCGGCGGCGGAGTGGGACGCCGGCGGGGGCGGCGCTGGACAACACGGCCCTCCGACTGGCGCCCGCGATTGGTGCGCTGGGTCGGTCGGGTTGAGGAGGCGGAGCGACCTGCTTTACTCTGGCCCGGCATAGGCTGGCGTAGAGTGGGAGTTGGGCCGGGCGGCTTCAAGCAAATGTTGCTTCAGCCCGAATTTTGAAGCACGCCCGCTCCCGGGCGTCGCGGGACGCGCCCTCGCAGCCAGCACCTTGGGACCGCGTCTGGATTGCGGCGCCGAAAGCATTTCCGCCCCCCCGGACTTTTCCGCGAAGGCGTGCTTCCCGGCGAACCGCCGTCGCTTGCTGGAATGGCAGCCCCGGAACCGGGCGCAGAACCCCAAATATGCTCACCCGCCAAACCTGCGCTACGATGGCGGGCATTGAACTTGTCGCGCCTGTCTGACCCGGTCGCACCGGGCACCCGCGGTGGCCCGCCCTGGTGGCGCGGGCTGAGCCGGTATCATTGGTTCGTGCTCGCCGTGGCGGCCTTGGGCTGGCTGTTCGACTGCCTGGACCAGCAACTCTTCAACATCGCCCGCGTACCAGCCATGAAGGACTTGCTGGGCACGGCCGACATGCGCGTGGTGACCGAGTACGGCGGTTATGCCACGTCGATCTTCCTGGTTGGTTGGGCGGCCGGCGGCCTGGGCTTCGGCATCCTTGGCGACCGCATTGGCCGCGCGCGGACCATGGTGCTCACGATCCTGCTTTACTCGCTGTGCACCGGGCTGAGCGCGTTGGCCACCGGCTTCTGGGATTTCGCGCTGTACCGGTTTCTCACCGGGCTGGGCGTGGGCGGCGAATGGGCGGTGGGCGTGGCCCTGGTCGCGGAAACCATGCCCGAGCGCGCCCGGCCGCAGGCGCTGGGCTTGCTGCAAACGTTGTCCACCGTCGGCAACGTGACCGCGGCGCTGATCGCGATGGGGCTGGGTTGGCTCGAACAAAGCGGCCAGATGGGCAGGCTGGATGTGTGGCGGCTGATGTTTTTGATCGGCGCCGTGCCGGCCTTGCTCACGGTTTTCATCCGCCGGCGGCTCAAGGAACCGGAGCGATGGCAACACGCGGTGGCCACGGGCGCTGCCCAGAAGCGGGCGGGATCTTACGCGGAACTGTTCGGAAACCCGCGTTGGCGCCGGAACGCAATCGTTGGCTTTTTGCTGGCGTTCGCGGGCGTGGTGGGGTTGTGGGGCATCCTATTTTTCAGCATCGACCTTATCCGCGCCGTGCTGCGGCAGGCCTTCGCCGGGGAAAACCTGGAACCCGCGGTGCTGGCCGGTCGGCTCAATCTCTGGGCCGGCATCGCCAGCATCTTGATCAACGTGGGCGCGTTCGCCGGGATGTGGACGTTCAGCGTGCTGAACGAGCGGATCGGCCGGCGGGCGTCGTTTGCGCTGGCGTTCGGGCTGGCGCTGGTCTGCACCGCGCTGGGGTTCGCGTTCATTCGCACGCGCGCGGACATCTTCTGGCTGGTGCCGTTGATGAGCTTCGGGCAATTCGGGCTGTTTGCCGGCTATGCGATCTACCTGCCGGAACTGTTCCCGACCCGCCTGCGCAGCACCGGGGTTTCGTTCTGCTACAACGTCGGCCGGTTCCTCGCCGCTTTGGGACCGCTCACCTTGGGTCTGCTGACCAGCAAAGTGTTCGGGCACCTGCCGGGCCTGTTGCCGTTGCGGTACGCGGGCATCTCGCTGTGCGTGGTCTTTCTGATCGGCCTGGCGGCGCTGCCGTTCGCGCCGGAGACCAAAGGCCGCGGCCTGCCCGACGACGCGGCGTAGCGCGCGGAACCGAAGCGTTGAACCCGAATTCCGAAGTTGGGGAGCACACCCGCCCTCGGGTGTGGCTGGACGTGCTTCGCGTCCAGCGCCTGGGCCACGCGCCGGCCTGGCCGTTGGCCGCCTGGTTTCCGGCGCGAGCCGTTTTCGGCGAGGGCGCCGAAAACTGCATGCGGAGCGCGGGCGCTCCCCAGTCCACTTCGGTTTTCGGGTTGAAGCCGGCGCCCGGCGGAGGTGGCTCAGTCTTCCGGCAACGGCTGGCCTTTGGTTTCCGGCGCCCAGATCAGGGTCACCAGACCGAGCACGAAGATGAAGGACAGGATGGTGGCCGCCATCCGGAACGGTTCGGCCACGCCGTGGTCGGACAAAGCTCGGTTGATATACATCAACGCGGGTGGAAACGCCGCGGCCAGGTAGCGCACGGTGTTGTAGCAGAAACCCACCCCCGTGCCGCGCAGCCGGGTCGGGAACAACTCGGGGAAATAAATCGAGTACCCGCCGAAAACCGACAGTTGCGCGAACCCCATCATGGGCAGCATCCAGTACGCGTCCATGCCGCTGCGCAGGTTGCGGAAAACGAAAATGGTGGCGAACAGGCACAAAATGAAGGCGCCGAAGAACGCCAGCCGCCGGCCCGCGAAGGTGGCCACCAGGGTGAACGTCATCATGCCCAGGAACGACCCCACGTCCTGCAACGCGGTCCCGTAGCCACGCACCAAGTCCACGACCTTTTGCGGTTCGCCCTGCAAAGCCGTCGAGATCAGTTCCGGCGAGAAAAAGCCGATGCCCCACAGCCCGGCCATACCGGCCAGACCCAGGCCCACGCCGACGAGCGTGTTGCGCCGCCAGCGGGGATGGCGAAACAGGTCGGGGATCGAGCCGAGGTGTTTCGACGGATCGGCGCCGGCGCGCGTTTGCGCCTTGGCCTGTTGCCAGGCCAGCGGTTCCTTCAACAGAAACATGATGGGCACGATCAACAACGCCGGCAGCACTCCCACGAAAAAGATCACGCGCCAGCCGCTGAACCCGAACAGGAAGTCCGCCTGCCCCGGCTGGATGCGCGTGCTCAACAGCGAGCCGATGATGTTCCCGCTCGCCGACAGCGCCTGGAGCGAACCCAGCGCCAGCGATCGGAATCCCGCCGGCACGCTTTCGGCCACCAGCGTCGTGGCCGCCCCGAACATCCCGCCCACGCCCAACCCCACCAGGAACCGGTACGCCAGAAAATCGTAGCCGGACTGCGCCAGGCCCGACAAGCCGGTGAAGCCGGAATACACCAGGAGCGTGACGACCATCGTTTTCACGCGCCCCCACCGGTCGCTCATCATGCCGAAAATGATGCCACCAGTGGCCCAGCCGATCATCATCGAGGCGGTGGCCAGCCCGCCCCAGTCCTTGACATCGGTGGCGGAAGCGGCGCGGCCCAGGACTTCGCGCAACGCCGGTTCGCGGGCCAGCGCGAAAATGCGTTGGTCCATGCAATCGAACAGCCAGCCTGCCGACGCGATAAGGACGACCAGCCAATGGTAAGAGGTGACGCCGGCAAAGACGCTGGTTTTGCCAGGTGAGGTGGCAGGCGAGGCGGTATGCATGATGGTGGCGCTCAGGCTCGGTTCAACGTCGGACCGGCAAAACGACCGGGATTTGCGGGCGAGTCTCCGCGACGGCAGAACACCATGTCAAGGTCAGGCGCCGAGCCCGCAAGTTTTTCGCGCCTCCGCCGGTTGGGCACCGACTAACCACCGTCGTGCCGTCACCGCCAGCTCACTTTCGCCCGGTCAAAAACCAGGTGGTCATCCGGCCCTTGCCTTTGATCTCGGTCTCGCCCCGACACTCGAACGTGTATGTCTCGCGCAGCCGCTCGTAGGTGGCCGGCGCCACCTGGATACGCCCCGGCAGGCTGTGGCTTTCCATCCGGCTCGCGGTGTTCACCGTGTCGCCCCAGAGATCGTAGTTGAACTTGTGCCGGCCGATGATGCCCGCAATGACCGGCCCGGTGCTGATGCCCACGCGAATGCGGATGGGCGGGCGGACCGCCGCAAAGCTGCGCTCGATGGTTTCGACCATGTTGAGCGCCACCTCCGCCACCGCCTCGGCGTGGTCGGGACGCGGCGTGGGCAACCCACCCACCACCATGTACGCGTCTCCGATGGTCTTGATCTTCTCGAGCCCTTGCGCCTCCGCCAGCCCGTCGAACGCCGAGAAGATGTCGTCCAAGAGCCGCACCACCGCGACCGACTCGACCTGGGCGGACAACGCGGTGA
This sequence comes from bacterium, assembly GCA_021839785.1. The sequence continues at coordinate 4,691 of JAKCAB010000877.1, forward strand.
ACCCCACCAAGTCCGCGAACAACACGGTAACTTCGGGCAGGCTGTCCACAATGGTGGTTTCGCCGCGCTTCAACCGGTCTGCGATCGGCCGGGGCAACACGTTCAACAAAAGCGACTCGGACTTGTGCCGCTCGCTTTCAAGCGCCGCAAGGTAGGCCGTTTCCTGCTGCCTCAGCCGGCTTTTTTCGAGACACGCGCCGATGCGGGCGCGCAGCAGGACGGCGTTGAACGGTTTGGCCAGGTAATCCTCCGCGCCCATCAAGATGCACCGGACCACGCTGTCCATTTCGTCGAGCGCGGAAAGCATGATCACCGGCAGGTGCCGCAGCGCGG
>JAKCAB010000013.1 GCA_021839785.1 bacterium
AACGCGTTGGTGACGCGCGGTGAGCCGGCGGCGAAGTAGGTGTATTCGTCCTCGGCCGTCAGCGAGAGGTTCCCGCGACCATCCGAAATGGCGCGGTAGTTGAACGGCACGGAGAGGGTGGCATTCGTGGCGTTCGCGACCAGCGTGCCGCGGTAATCGCCCAGCGGCAGGTCCGCCGGTGGCGTGAACAGCACGGTGACCACGGTGTTCGATCCGGGCGCGAGCGTGTCGAGGTGCGCGGGTGAACTGATCGAGAGCCAGGGCAGGTTCGGCGCGAGCAGGTCCACTGGGCCCGTCTCGGCGCCGCCGTTGTTCACCAGGGTAAACGTGACGATGGTCTGGCGGCCGCGGAGCATCGCGCCGTTCAACGCGCTGGGCGTGGCGGCCAGTTGCGGCAACAATAACTGCTGGCGCACGCGGAACGTGACCGTGTTGGTCACGCCCTCGTCGCTGCTGACGCGAAGCACCACCCCGCTTTCGGCCGCGCTGGTGTCGAGCGCCGTGACGGCGTAGCCGAGCGTGATCTCGCCATCGCCCTCCAGGCGGTTGGTGCTGAGGTTCGCCGTAACGGCGAGGCTGGGATGGTTCGTCACCACCTGGACGCTCAGGCCGGTCAGGGGCACCTCGCTGAGATTCGCAATTTGGGTCGTGCCGCTCACGCTGCTGTCCTGCGTGACCTGGACCAAGCCGATCGGCGCGATCTGCATGCCGAGCAGGATGAACTGGTCCTGCGCCGCGGGCATGGGCTGGCCCGGGAACGCGGCGGCGACCAAATAATGGCCCGCTTCGGTAGGCAACGGCTCGAAGACACTGGTGAAGTTGCCATTGGCATCCGTCAACGCCTCGAACGAGCGCTGGATGCCGCGGACCGCGAGGTACACCGTCACCGGCACGTTCGCTGCCGGCTGGCCGGTGCCGCCCAAGGTGGCTGAGCCATGCAGCGGAATGGGCGTGCCCGCCACCGCCTGGTGAACGTCCGCGGCGACCGTGGCCAGGTACGCGGGCTGGACGTTCACCGGGGCGGAAGACACGAGCGTGTTGTTGTCTTCCAGCAGTTCGACCACTTCGTTGTTCGCGTCAGCGGTGACGATTACCCACCGGTTCCCCGGATTGTCCGGCAGGCGAACGTTGGCGGTGAGGTCCACGAACTGGCCGGCCGGCAACGTGCCCGAAAACGGCACCTGCGCGGCCAGCGTGCCAGTGCCGGCCAGGGCCTGGCTGGACAAAAACACGCGCTGCGCAGAAGCGTTCGTGAGCGGTGCGAAGCCGCGGTTCTCTAGGCGGAAGGTGACCGCCAGGTTGCCGGCGGTAACGCCATTTGTCGCCAACGTGATCCGGCTGACGACCAAGTCGGGCAGCTTGCTGTCGGTGACGATGAGCGTGGCGTTGCCGGCAGTGAATCCGGCCGCCGAAGCGGTGAGCGTCACGGATCGGTTACCGGGGACGTTGTTCGACAAGGAGGTAACATTGAAGGCGGCCGAGGCGGCGCCGTTCGGAATGGTCACGGTGGGCGTCACGACGGCGGAGGTGACGTCGCTTGAGGCGAGCGAGACGAGGAGGCTGCTCGTCGAAGCGGTGTTCCGGCTCACGGTGGCCGTGGTGGCCGGATCGAGGCCTTCGCGAACCGCCGCGGTGGCGAGGGTCAGGAACAGCGCCGGGCCGTTGGCCTCGGTCACGGTGAGCACGGCGGGCGGAATCGAGGCGATGGGCTGGCCGTTGTAGTCGGACAGGATCGAGCCGCCGATCGCCGCCACCCGGTCGCCGGCAACGACGCCGTCGTTCACCGCCGCGACCGGGAAGCTGGCCGAGGCCTGGTTGGCGGGGATGGTGACGCCGGCCGGCACGAGAGCCGCGGCCGGATTGGCGGAAACGATGGCGAGGTGCAACGCCCGCGGACTGACCGGCGACCGCGTGACGGTGGCGCTGGTGGCGTTCGGGCCGGCAGCTTCGCTCACGACGGCCGAGGCTAGCGAGAGGGTGACAGCCGGCAGGGCGACATCTTGGACGGTGACGTTCCTGGCAGCCGCGACGAAGTCCGGCGCGCTGACGTTCACGGAAAAAACGTTCGTGCCTTCCACCATCTGGTTCTGCACGGCGAGGACGTCGAACGTGGCCGAGGCTACGCCGGGCGGCAGGGTGAGCGTGCCTTGCGCCGCCAGACGCGAACTGTCACCGGTGCGGATTTGAATCACCAGCGGCACGGCACCGGCGGGCGCACGCGTGACGGTGGCGACAAGGCTTTCGCCTTTAACGAGCCGGTTCGTGGACAACGACAGGTTCAGTGCCGGGGCGAGGTTCGCCACGTCGAGCACGCTGAGGTTGTTGGTCTCGGCATCGAGGCCTGGCAGGTACTCGAACACGTCGTTGTTGTGGTCGGTGGTAACGGCGATTTCGATCTGGCCATAGACATCGCCGGTGTTCGGCAGCGTAAACGCCAGCGAGCGGGCGCGGCTCTCGCCCGCGACGAGCGGGCCGGCGAGGTCGTTGGTAACGCCGGCGAACAGGCTGCGGCCGAGCGTGAGGTTGCGGACGGTGATCGACTCAGCCCACGGCCCCACGGCCACGACCGGTCCCGCATTCGTGGTGAGCCAGGAGAGGCGGACGGTTGCACCCGGCGCCCAGTCGCCTGGCGGATTAGCGGCGAGCCCCAAAACGCGGAGGTCGGGATAGGACGCGAGGCTGACGGTGAGACTGGCAGTGGCGGAGTTGTTCGCCTCGGCGGTGCCGTCGTCGTTGGCCTCGGCGACGTTATTCAAGGCGTCGGTGACGACCGCGATCTCCAGCGTGCCAGCCGCCGCCGGACCGTTGGGGAGCGTAACCACGAGCGACCGCGGCAACGCGCCACCCGCGGGAAGCGGGCCGTTGACCGAAACGTCGTTGAACAGTACGCGGTTGACCAGGAGCGTGCCGGTGGCCGGGTTGCGGAGGGTGACGCGATCGGTGAAGGAGCCGTTGGCGGTGGCCTTGCCGGGGTTGCGGTCGGTCCAGTTCACGGTGAGCGATTGGCCCGTGAACAGTCCGCTGGCGGGCGACGTGCGGAGGTCGGTCGCGATCAAATCCGGCACGGTGAGCGTTGGAAAAAGCGCGATGGGTGGCGAAGGCGCTTGCGGCACCAGGTTGAAACGGACGGTGCCGGCCCCGCCCGTGTCGGCCGGCTGGCCTTGAATCGCGAGCGTGTAAGCGCCGGTTTGCGGCACGGCGAAGGTGTCGGCATCGGTTGGGTAATTGTTGCGTAAGACGACCTGGCCGACTGGCGTAACGAGCACAGCATTCGGCGGGGCGCTGTAACCGTCACGGCCGAGCCATTGGAAATAGAACTTGTCGCCGGCAGTGGCGGTAAAGCGGAACAAGGCCGTGGCGTTGCCGGAGGCCACCTGGCCGGTGACTGGTTCGCCGGGCGTAAACGGCGTAGCGGTGGCGAAATCCAGCAGGCGGAAGCGGAAGCTGTTCGTCGCGGTGTCGTTCAGGTCGAGCGTGAGCGTGTAATCGCCCGCGGGCAGATCCACCCACGGCGTCGCGTCGTAGTAATCCGAAGTCCAGTACGTGCTGGCCTGATTCACCACCACGCCCGGTGGCCCGGTGATCGACCAGAGGCCGTCGTTCGCATCCAGCGTGTCGAACTGGAGCCGCGTCGGCGCCGCCAGCGTGAAGGCGTAAAGCTGCCGTTGTCCGGGCGAAGTGATCGCGCCAGTCACCGTCGCCCCCAGCGCCAGGCTGTGGCTGCCGTCCGTCACCGGCAGGAACGCGAAGCGGCAACTCCCGGACGCGGCGTCGTCGTCCGGCCGGCTGCTCAGATACCACACGTAGCGTCCGGTTTCCGGCAGGGTGAACGGACCATCCGCGCTGGTTACATAGTCGCTGATAACTTGATTCCCGGAGGGCGCGTAGAGCCAGCCGCGCGGCGTCTGCTGGAAACCGGTTGAGTCGTGGCCGTCGAAGAAAAGCCGATCACCGGCAACGCCGTTGAAGGCGTACAAGACCGTCGCGTTGGCCGGCGTGTTGGTGGTGGAAACCTCGGTGCCGACGGTGATCGGCGAAGCGCTGGCAAAATCGAGCACGCGGAAGCTGAAAGGCGTGGTGGTCGCCTGGTCGGCGTCGATCGTCAGCGTGTAATCGCCCGGCGGACAGTCGGCGAACTTCTGACCGTACATATCCGCGTAGTAGAACTGCGTCCGGTTGAAGACGGTGCCGGTGGGGCCTGCGAGCGTGAAGTAAACGTTTGCGTTCGTCAGCGCGTCGAAGCTCAGGCGTGCCGGGCTGTTCAGCGTGAACGTGTAGAACTGTTTCTGGCCGGGCGACTCGAGGGCGCCGTTCACCGTCTCACCCAGCGCCAGCGCGTTGGTCGCATAGATCACCGGCAGGAAGGCGAAACGGTACGTGCCCGAGGCCGCGTTGTCGTCCGGTCGCGAACTAAAGCACCACACATAGCGGCCGGCCTGCGGCAGGGTGAACGGCCCGTAGGTTGCGGAGGCGTAAGCGCTCATGACCACGTCGCCGTAAGGCGACCACAGCCAGCCGCGCGGCTGTTGCTGAAATCCAGACCAGGCGCGGCCGTCGAAGAACAACCGGTCGCCGGCATTGCCGTTGAAGGCGAAAAGCGCCGTGGCGTTGGCCGGAATCGTGGTGCCGGAAACCTCGGTTCCAGGCACCAAGGCGGCGGCGCCGGCGGCGTCGAGCACCCGGAAGCTGAAAGCCGTCGTTACACCGGCGTCCGCCTCGAGGGTGACTTGATAATCGCCGGCCGGACACGCGATCAACTTCTGACTCGCGTTGTAATCCAAGTAATAAAAACCGACGCGGTTGAGGAGCTTGCCGGTCGGGCCGGTGAGGGTGACGTAAGCATTGGCGTTGGTGAGGGCATCGAAACTGAGCCAGGCGGGGCTGGCGAGCGTGAAGGTGTAATTCTGCTTCTGACCGGCGGTGGCGATCGCCCCGTTGACCGTGTCCCCGACTGTCAGGGGCGTGCCGGCGAATGGCGTGGGTGGCAGATCGG
>JAKCAB010000400.1 GCA_021839785.1 bacterium
GGTCTGGCCCCCAACCAGTTGAAGCGCGCCCTTGAGTTCATCCACGCGCACCTGGCCGTGGACACCTCGCTTCAATCCGTGGCCAATGAAGTTGGGTTGAGTCCGTTTCACTTCGCGCGCCAGTTCAAGCGCGCCACCGGCCTGGCCCCGCACCAGTACCTCATTCAACAACGCGTGGAGCGCGCCAAGGAACTGCTGGTGCACTCGCTGGCCAGCGTCGCGGAGGTGGCGCAGCAGGTCGGTTTTTGCGACCAAAGCCATTTTGCGCGGCATTTCCGACGCCTTTTCGGTATGACTCCGAAGGCTTTTCGCCAGCGTTCCGGCCGGCGCAAGATTGTGCCTCAAACCGCATGAACGTTATCGTTTTTTGTGCTTTGCAAGCTCTTTTTGGCAAGGACGTTCCGTAACCAGCAAGTTCGTACAAGCGCGTTCTCCGGGCGCCCCGCAGCATGGCCTGCAAATGGCGACGGGTCTCATTTTGACTGCCGTGGTGTCTGCGCGGGTTGATGGCCCTTGGATGTACACCCCCTGCGCTTCACCGCCGGACACCCGGCAGTCGCTCCTTCGCAAGGCGCACGAGCCACCCATCGGCACACCGGCGCAATCCCCACGCGCGGGTTTCCGGTGCCGCCCTGCCGTCTCCGCCCCTGGCGGAGCACGAACCAAGGCGGCAGCACTACCAATCGCTCCTCCAAGGTGGGGCGTTGCCCAGATGCCACTGTGGGCGAATCCCTAGCAGAGGGTCTGCCGTGATTCCGTCGCCGTTTGGTAAACCAAATCCGAGTACGCTCGGGAGATAGTTCCTATGAAAAAAACACACCGAACAAAAACACTGCGCGCTGGTTGCGGAGTGCTCGGTTTGGGGGCTGCCCTGGCAGCCTCAGCCGGCACCGTAACCATCGACTTCAACACCGACCCCTCGCTGAGCGGGCTCTACCAAGAGGTAGGGGCCACCAGTTCCGAATGGCGTCAGGACGGCGGCGCCACCGGCGCCAATGGCGACGGCTACCTGTCCGTCACCGACGCCCGCGGCGGCCAGCGCTCCGTGCTGGTCTTCAAGGACCTCGAGCCCGGGCTCGTGGTCAAGGCCTTCACCTTCGAGTGCGACATGCGCATCGGCGGCGGACGCAATCAACCGGCGGACGGGTTCTCCTTGAACTACGTTCGCGCGAGCGATCCCATCATCGACAACGGGTCGCCTTTCGCCGGGACCGGTACCGAAACCGACCTGCCGGAGGAAGGCTCGCTCACCGGCCTGGGCATCGGCTTCGACACCTGGAAGAGTGGTGACGTCTCGGCGGGAGTGGTTGACTGCATCGGCATCAGCATCCGCGTGGACGGCAACATGGTCGCCCAACTGCCTGTCCCGCTCCAACCGGGCAACGTTTACACCGGCACGGGCACCGGCACCATCGACGAGGCTCCCTACCGGAACCTGGCCACCAACGACGTCAACTACGCCAAGTCCATGCAAACCGGCGCGTTGAGCAACGAGGACTTGAACGGCGACGGCGTGGTGGACGCCGCCGATGAGCTCGCCCCGCAGCCGGCCTACGGCGACCCGACCTGGGGTTTGTGGATCAAGAACCTTGCTTGGGCACACTTCGTAGCGGAGTTGACCGAGAACTCGACGGTCAAGATCACTTGGAAGGGCGTGGAAATCACGCCGACCGGCGGTCTGCCAACGACCTTCTCGCCCAGCCCCGGACGGCTCGTGTTCGGCGGCCGTACGGGCGGTAATTGGGAAGCCACGCACGTGGACAACATCAAGTTGACCACGGTGGCGGCGGACACGGTGATCGTCAGCGCGCCGACCGGCCTGCCCGTCGGCTTCCGCATTGGGACCATCGACTCCGGCCCGGCCATCGTTGACCTGAGCACCGCGAAGCTCACTTTCGACGGCGTGGACGTGACGCCGATCCAGAGCGAAAAGAACGGCCTCAACGGCACGCTGGGTTGGTGGGACGCGACCAAACCGCTGGTCATCGGCTCGACCCACGGAGTGGTCCTCAGCGTGAAGGACACCCGCGGCATCGAAGTCACCAAGACCAACACCTTCACCGTGCCCAATTACGTCACCGTCCCGCCCGCCTACGCCGTCACCGGCGTGGACACGAGCAAGAAGGGCTTCAGCGTGAAGATTCACCAGACCGCCGACCGCAACCAGGAGACCACGGTGGCGCGCGCCGAGCAGCAACTCGCCGGTTTGCGCGGGGCGAACGTGGCTGATCTGTCCCAGTTCCCCGGCGGCGGCAACGTCTGGACCGAGACGGGCACGATCAACTACAGCCAGCTCGGCACTGCCGGCGTGCCCGAACCCAACGGCGCCTTCAAGGAAAACCTGGACGACCCGACCAAAAACTTCCCCGACGTGTCGATCCCGGGCATCCCGAGCGCCACGGAAGTGAACGCCGACGGAACCATCTATACCGACAACATCGCGGCGGAAATCACCACGTACATCAACTTCCCGGAAGCGGGCGTGTACACGATGATCTTCAACAGCGACGACGGTTTCCGGACCACGACGTTCAGCAGCGTGCACGAAGTCCTCAGCTCGCTGTTGGTCAGCCAGGCCGACGTCGGCAAGGGCGCTTCGGACGTTGCCGCGACGCTCTACGTGCCGCAGGCGGGCAACTATCCGTTCCGCACGGTGTGGTTTGAAGGCGGCGGCGGGGCGAACCTCGAATGGTCCGCCCAGGAACTGGCCCCCACCGCGACCGACCGCTGGCTCATCAACGAGCCGACCCAGACGCAAGCCCTCAAGGCTTACAGCGCCCTCACAACCGGCGCCCCGGCGTGCGTGTCGTTCGTTCATCCGTTCCTCAACTCCGGCAATCCGTACTTCGGTGATGCGGTGCTGCAGGCAAACCTCGAGGACGGCGCCACCCCGGTGGATCAGGGTTCCATCAAGATGCTCCTGAACGGCACGGAAGTGGCCGCCACCAAGAGCAAGACCGGCACCACCACCAAGGTGACCTTCGACCCGCCCGGCAACCTCCCGGCGAACTCCACGAACCAGCTCGTGATCCGCTTCACCGCGGGCACGCAGACCTATGACGCGACGAACAGCTTCACCGTCGCCAACACCATCGTGGTGCCGCCCAGCCTGGCGCTGCCCGCCTCCGCGGTGGACAAGAGCAAGACCGGTTTCCTGGTCAAGACCGTCCAACACGGCATCCGGCGCTCGAACGCCGATCCGGCCGGCACGGCGGAAGACGGCATGCCAAACAGTATCTACCGCGCCAACACCCAGTTGGCTGGGCTGTGGGGCTGGCCCAACACTGCCGACACGACCCTGTTCACCGGACCGGGCGGCTACTTCGAAGAATCGACCGCCAGCGGCTATGCCGGCGTGATCAACTACAACGGGATCAGCGGCGACGGCGGCTTCTTCACCGGTGCCAATGGTTATCCGGACTCCGCCGTGCCCGGCATGCCCGGAACGGCCTTGGCCGAAAGCGGCGTGGACAACTATTCCCAGGAAATCCTCACGGTGCTCGACCTCCAGCCGGGCATCTATGTCATGGACGTGAACAGCGACGACAACGCCGCGGTGTACGTGGGCAATCCGAAGGAATGGATGACCCTGCCGATCCTGCTGGGCATGTACGGTTCCTCCTACGAGTCCGACTCCGGCCGCGGCGTCGGCACAGCCATCGGCGACGGCACGCGGTTCTCGTTCGAGATCAAGACTGCCGGTCTGTATCCGTTCCGGCTGGTCTGGGAACAGGGCGGTGGCGGTCACGGCGTGGAATGGTCCACCCGCGAAGAATCGAACGGGTTCATGACCTGGTACAGTGGCACGACGCCACTGGCGACCCTCGTGGGCGACTCGCTCACGGCGGGCGCGATCAAGGCCTATGAATACCCGATCAGCAACGCCGGTGCCCCGTACGTGAAGAGCTTCGCGCCGGGACGCAGCACCATCGACTCGGCGGCCAGCAAGGGCCGCGTCGGTCCGGACGCGACGGTCACCGCCGTCCTTGACCAAGCCGCCGGCACCATCGACACCACCAGCGTGGCCATGACCATCAACGGCACGGCGGTCACCCCGACCGCCACCAAGAGCGGCAGCCTCGTGACGGTGACGTACAAGCCGGCCGGTGGTTTCGCCGCGGGTAGCACGAATGCCTTGGCGTTGAGCTTCGGCGACCGCACGGTGAGCTGGACGTTCATCGTCGTCCTGCCGGCGACGCCGGTGTTCTCCATCGAAGCCGCTGACTTCGATTACAACGGTGGCCAGAGCAAGCCGGAGGCGAGCGTCATGCCCTACATGGGCGGCGCCTATGCCGGCCTGAGCGCCGTCGCGGGCACGGACTACAACGGTCCGAACACCGTGGACAATCCGTACTACCGCTATCCGAGTAGCCTGAACGTGCCCGTGAGCTTCGGCAATGATCGCGACCGCGGTCTGGGCGAAGTCGTGGCCGACTTCCGGCTGGGCTGGATGGGCGAAGGCAAATGGTTCAACTACACGCGCACCTTCCCGGCTGGGACGTACAACGTCTATGCCGCCCTCTCGCACGGCGACGCGACGACCACCGCCACTCGCATCGGCGGCAGTCTGGTGGACGTGACCGGCGGCGGTAGCACCGTGCTCGGTGCGTTCGACGCGCCGACGACCGGTGGCTGGGGCAACAACGCCTTGGTGCCGATGAAGGACGCGGCGACCACCAACAGCATCGTGGCGCTCGACCTGAGCGGGACGAAGACCCTCCGCTTCAATGATCGCAACGGTGACTTCGACTACCTGTTGTTCGCCCCGGCGGTGAATGGTGAGGTGCCGCAGTTCACCAGCATCAAGAAGAACGCGGACGGCAGCATCACGGTCGAGTGGACTGGCGGTGGCACGCTCCAGGCGGCGCCGGCGGTGACCGGGCCGTGGCAGGACGTGACGGGGGCCACCAGCCCGTACACCCTGCAGCCCACTGAGGCGATGCTCTACGACCGCATCAAGCAGTAAGCCTGCAGGCCGAACTCTCATGGGGA
>JAKCAB010000500.1 GCA_021839785.1 bacterium
CTCTACGCCGACACGTCGTGGTGGTTTGCGCTCAAATGCCGTCGCGACACCCACCACCCGGCGGCCATCGCGCTGTTCGAGCAGCAAGCCGAGGCGGAGGTGCTTTGGACTCCCTGGCAGCGCGTGGAAGTGTTCAACAGTTTCCGTCAGGCCGAACGCGCCGGATTGGTGCGGGCCGGGGAATCGCGGCAGTTGATCCGCCTGCTCGAACAGGAAATCCGGCTCGGTTACTGGCCACACGTGGAATTCGATTGGACCGATGCCGTGCGCACCGCCTGCGAACTGGGCGCCGAGCACGCGCTCAAGTTGGTGGTGCGGGCCATGGACTTGTTCCACGTCGCCGTCGCGCTCGAGGTCGCCGCCGATGCGTTTCTGTCATTTGACGCCGATCAGAATGAGCTGGCCAAGGCGGCCGGCCTGCCCCTGATCGACCTCGCTCGCCGCAGGAAACCGCAATGAATCCCAGCTTGGGTTTCGGCCTCAAGTGGCGTAACCCGATTGCCGTTTGAGCCGGCCGGTGTGTGCCGCCACGTCCACAGCCGGGCTGGGTTCGTCCGCACCCGCACGACGCGGCGACCCCGCCTCACAGCGTCGCGCGGATGGCCTTTCCCAATCGCGCGATGCCGGTGCGGATGTCTTTCTCGGTCGCGTTGCCAAAGCTCAGGCGCATCTCCGAGTCCGGCGCGCGGCGGGTGGGATCGTCAGCGTAGCAAAGCCGGCCCGGCACGTACAACACGTCGGCGGCGAGCGCCTGGCGGAAGAGTGGCGACTGGGCGCCCGCGCGCGTGCCGCGCGGCAGACGCGCCCAGACGTACATGCCGCCGCGCGGTTCCTCCCAGGCGACTTCGCGCGGAAAATGCCGCCGCATGGCGGTGGTCATCCAAGCCGCCTTGGTGGCGTAGCGCGTCCGCAGCCGCCCGACGTGCCGGTCATAGACGCCTTCCGCGATCGCCCGCGCCAGCAGGTGCTGGATCAGATTGGCGGTGCCGAAATCGTGATTGCCCTTCACCCGCGCCACCGCCCCGCGCAGCGGCTCCGGCAACAGGCCGAACCCGACCCGCACCCCGGTGGCGAACGGTTTGCTGTAAGTGCCCACGTAAATCACCCGGCCCAGACCGCCTGAAGCGGCCAGGGCCGAAGCCGTGTCCGGTCCGGCGAAACGCAGTTCGCGGTACGCGGCGTCTTCGAGCAGGTAAAGCGGGTGACCAGCCACGCGTTCGTAATAGCGGAGCAGGTCGAGCGCGGCGGCTTTTTTGGCGAAGCCGGTCGTCGTGGCGGTGGGGTTTTGGTGATACGTGACAAGGTAAAGCAATTTGAGCTGCGGCAACCGGCCTTCGCGTTTGAGCCGTTCGAGCACGCGTTCGAGCCGGACCAGGTCGAGGCCGTCCGGCTCCAGGCGCACCCCGCGCACGTCGAGGCCGCGGCTTTGCAGGATGCCCAGAAAGACGAAATAGGTGGGGTCTTCGACGATCACCACGTCACCTGGGTCGCACAGCACCTCGGTCACCATGTACAGCAATTGCTGCGAGCCGTGGGTGAGCAGCGTGGCGTCCGGCGCGTACAACTCTTCATGCACACGCCCCTCGCCGGTGGCGGCGTCCTGCGCCTGGACGCGCGCGGCGGTTTGGGCGCGCAGCGCGGGCAGGCCGGCCGTCGAGCCGTATTGCATGGCCGGCTCGCCGGTGGGCCGCCGGCCGAGCAGATCGCGGAGCAACTCCCACGCCTCGCTGACGGGCAGGGTCTCGTTGTCGGTGAATCCGGCGGCGAGCGAGATCAGCTTGGGCCGCGAGAGCGTGAGTTCCATCAACCACGAAATGGGCGGGGCGGTCGTGCGCCGTCCCAAGGCGGACAAAGCGTTGCAATTCAAAGCGAGGTCGAAGCTATGACTTTCGCCTAGCCAAGGCAACGGTCTTGCCGGCGGGCGCCGGCGGCGGGGTTCCACGCGGTGGCGCCGCGCCGCCGTGTCGGAAACTGTTTGCGACCCGCGCGACGCCTCCTATCTTCGCGCAATCTCAGGTGAAAGTGCGCGCTCGCATGTCCTCAACGATTGCCGCCCGGCTGGCGCTGGTGTTGTTGGTGCCGGCTTGGCCGGTGACCGCCGGCGCCGCAGAACCCTCCGCCGGCAACCCCGCGGTGAGTTACGAAACCCATGTCCGGCCGCTGTTCGAGCGTTACTGCTACGGTTGCCACGGCGAACGCAAACGCGCGGGACTGGACTTGAGAATTTACACCGATGCCGCCCGCGTGGCGCAGGACCGCGACACCTTCGAGGAAGTGTTGAAGAACGTCCGCGGCGGGTTCATGCCGCCGGCCAGCCAGCCACAGCCCACCTCGGCCGAGCGCGCGCTGATCGCCCACTGGCTCCAGGCCGAGCTGTTCCCCGTGGATTGCTCGAGGCCCGACCCCGGCCGCGTGACCATTCGCCGGCTGAATCGCGCCGAGTACAACAACACGATCCGCGACTTGGTGGGGGTGGATTTTCACCCGGCCGACGATTTCCCGATGGACGACGTCGGCTATGGCTTCGACAACATCGGCGACGTGCTGTCGATGCCGCCGTTGCGGGTCGAGAAATACCTCGCCGCCGCGGAAAAAATCATGGATCGCGCCATCGTGACTGGACCGCCCGCGCCGCCGGTCAAGCGCTACGCCGGCGACGCGTTGCGGGGTGGAGCGCCTGACGATCTGGGCGGCCGGGGCCTTTTCAGCGAAGGCGAACTCAGTGTGGAGCACGACTTCGCCACCGCCGGCGATTATGTCTTGCGGGCGCTAGCCAGCGGTGACCAGGCCGGTCCGGAGCCGGTGAAGATGGCGCTGCGCCTCGCCGGCAAGGAACTCAAGGTGTTCACCGTGACGGCCAAGGCGGAAGCGTCACAGGCTTGCGAATTCAAGCTTGCGATTCCCGCCGGTAAACAACGCGTGGCCGTCGCGTTTTTGAACGATTACTACCGCGCGGATGACCCGGACCCGGCCAACCGCGACCGCAATTTGCACGTGCTGGCAATCGAGATCGTCGGTCCCATCGTGACGAACCCACCGCCGTTGCCCGCAAGCCATCGCCGCATCTTCTTCGCCGCGCCGGCCGACCGGCTGGCTTGCGCGCGGCGACTCATCGGCGAATTCGCGCGGCGGGCCTACCGTCGCCCGGTCAGCGCCGAGGAAGTGACGCGGCTGCTCCGCTTCTTCGAGCAGAGCCAGGCGGAGGGCGAGAGCTTCGAAGCGAGCGTGAAACTCGCTTTGGAGGCGGTGTTGGTGTCACCGCATTTTCTGTTTCGCGGCGAACTCCAGCCCGAGCCGGAAAACCCGCGGGCGGTGCACCCGATCGACGAGTTCGCGCTCGCCTCGCGGCTCTCGTACTTCCTGTGGAGCACGATGCCGGACGAGGAACTTTTCCGCCTGGCCGGCGCCGGCCGGCTCCGCTCGAACCTCGAAGCCCAGGTGCGCCGGATGCTCGCCGCCCCAAAAGCGCGCGCGCTGGTGGACAATTTCGCCGCGCAGTGGCTCCAGTTCCGCAATCTCGACGTCGTCGCGCCAGACGCGGCCACCTACCCGGAGTTCAACGAAAACCTGCGTGTGGCCATGCGCCGTGAGGTCGAGCAATTCGCCCGCCGCATTTTCCGGGAAGACCGGAACGTGCTGGAATTCATCGACGCAGACTGGACTTACGCGAACGGCCCGCTGGCGCGCCTCTACGGCTTGCCCGGCGTGGAGGGCGACGACTTTCGGCTGGTCAGCCTGAAGGGCACGCACCGCGGCGGGGTGCTCGGGCAAGGCAGTTTCCTCACCATCACTTCGAATCCGACGCGAACCTCGCCGGTCAAGCGCGGCAAGTGGGTGCTGGAAAATCTGCTCAACGCGCCGCCGCCCCCGCCGCCGCCAAACGTGCCGCTCCTCGACGATTCCCAGCAGGCCAAGCTGACGGGTAGCCTGCGCCAACGGATGGAGCAGCATCGGGCCGACCCGCTGTGCGCCTCGTGCCACGCGTTGATGGACCCGATCGGTTTCGGTTTCGAGAACTTCGATGGCGTGGGGGCTTGGCGTGCGCAGGACGGCGGGTTTGCGATCGATCCCGCGGGCAAGCTGGTCAGCGGCGAGGCATTTCACGGACCGGACGAACTGAAACGGATTCTGTTGACCAGCCGGCGCGACGAATTCCTGCGCTGTCTGGCGTCGAAGCTGTTGACCTACGCCCTTGGCCGCGGCCTGGAATACTACGATGAGTGCGCCGTGGACGAGGTGGCGACCGCGCTCAAGACGCACGATTATCGCTTCAGCGCGCTGGTGCTGGGCGTGGTGAACAGCGCGCCATTCCAGTTGCGGCGCGGCGACGGCGTCGAAACCAGCGAAGCCAAGGTGGCAGCGACCCATTGAGCGTTCGCGGCATTCCGGCCTTGTCCGCAACCGTTCGGCGAGTACTTTGGCAATGTAATAACATTCATAAGAGCCATGAGCGCGAACACAAATCTCCCGCGGCGCACCTTTTTGCGCGGCCTGGGCACGGCGCTGGCCCTGCCGGCACTGGAGTCGATGCTGCCGGTCGTGCGGGCCGCGGCGTCCGCCGGCGCGCCCAAGCCACCGCGGCGCATGGCGTTCCTATACATCCCCAACGGCGCGGACATGCCCAACTGGACGCCTCAAACCGAGGGGGAAGGTTTCGAACTGCCTTTCATCCTGGAACCGCTGGCGCCGTACCGGGAGGATTTGCTCGTGCTCTCCGGCCTCGCCCACGACAAGGCGCGGCCGAACGGCGACGGCGCGGGCGATCACGCGCGGGCCTCCGCCACCTTTCTCACCGCCTGCCAGGCGAAGAAGACCGACGGCGCGGACATCCGCGTGGGCGTGTCGGTGGATCAGGTGGCGGCGGCAGCGATCGGGCGGCAGACGCGGCTGGCTTCGCTGGAACTGGGGTGTGACCGCAGCCAGCTCGCCGGCAATTGCGACTCCGGGTACAGTTGCGCCTATTCCTTCAACATTTCCTGG
>JAKCAB010000776.1 GCA_021839785.1 bacterium
CCCGGCTCGGGTGAAGCCGACGACGTGGAGTGGCGAGTTTCTGCTCCCTGCGCGGATTCGGTCGGCGAGACGCCGACCGCTGCGACCGGGACGGTCGCGCTCCCCATTCCAACAGAAGATTGCGGTCGGCCGGACGCGCTCCCTGGCAGCGTCGAGCCATACTTCTTCCCGCTCAGTTGCTCGAGTTTGTCGAAGAACGGGCGAAAGATGTCGGTTTCGTAATTCGAAATGACGCGGGAGAAATCGGTAAAGCCCCGCGTGTTTTGCATGATGCCGGTGACGCGCTCGAAACCCATGCCGGTGTCCACGCTCTTGGCCGGCAGCGGCGAGAACGTGCCGTCCGGGTTGGCGTTGAACTGCATGAAGACCAGGTTCCAGATCTCGATGCACTGGGCGGAGCCTTGGTTGACCAGCGCGCCCTTGGTGTCGCCGTTGGGCGTGAGATCGACGTGCAGTTCCGAGCATGGACCGCACGGGCCGGTATCGCCCATCATCCAGAAGTTGTCTTTCTTGCCGCCCGAAACGATGTGCTGCTTGGGGTCGAGCCCGGCGGCGGTGAAGAGCCGCGCCCAGTGATCGTACGCTTCCTGGTCGAACTCGCTCGGGTCGCCCTTGGACTTGTCCGGTTGATAAACCGTGGCGTAGAGCCGGTTCTTGGGGAATTTCCAGACTTCGGTGACCAGTTCCCAGGCCCACTCGATGGCCTCTTTTTTGAAGTAATCGCCGAAGGACCAGTTGCCCAGCATCTCGAAGAAGGTGTGGTGGTACGTGTCCAGGCCCACGTCTTCGAGATCGTTGTGCTTGCCGCCGGCGCGAATGCACTTCTGGGTGTCGGCGGCGCGGCCCGGCGTGTACGGGCACTTCACCTGGCCGAGGAAGATGGGCACGAACTGGTTCATGCCGGCGTTGGTGAAGAGCAGGTTGGGGCTGTCCGGCATCAGCGAGGACGACGGCACGATGGTGTGCTGCTTGGACTTGAAGAAGTCCAGGAACGACTGACGGATTTCCGAACTGGTCATCATGGCAAACGCGTGAGGCAGGAACGTGCCACGGCGCGTCCCTGCCCGAAACAGGCGCGCAAAGTAGGTCAAAGCGGCGGGACAGGCGAGCGGAAGTTTCGTGTCCAAAGGCAACGGAGCGCATCCCAGTTACTGGCTGAGGCTCATAAACCTGGCTGCTTGCCAACGGCCGGAGCGGCCAAGGCCTCTTGTCCGTCATTGAAACGGGAAGCGCCGGTGCCGCCTGGCACAAAAAATGTCGCAATTGCGACAAAAATTGCTCCACCAGGAAAACCGGCGCCGACCGGCAGGAGCGCGGGTGTCCAACCCGCGCGGCGCCGCGCCGAACTTGGAGCCGCATTGGTGTTGACCCTTGAGTGAACCGAAGTCGGTGAACCTTTCCGTCGGCGAAACCCCGCGGCTGCGACCGAGACGGTCGCGCGCCAGGCAACGTTCGCGCGGCGCCACGCCCGGCTGCCGGTAAGCACAACTGCATATTGGCATCGCGGCATGGCCACATCAGACTCGCGCGCGCCGGAGACAGGACGGCGGTTGGTTCCTGCGCCCGCTGTTGGGGTGCCACTTCCCGGACTGGAGCCGCCGTCCCTGGGTCGCGAGGCGAAAGCTATCGGGGCCGTGCCGTCTTGGTTCCGGCGGGAATCTGACGAGCCACTTCAACCCTCTGGGCGAATGGGATATTTCAATGGCAACTAGAGCCTCTGCGCTCGCTTTGCGCGCCGCCTTGCTGTACGCGGGGCTGGCCGCCGCGTGGATTCTTTTCTCGGACCATGCGCTGGTGGCGTTTGCGAACGACTCGGATACCTTTTCCCGTTTAGAGATTTACAAAGGGTGGGCGTTTGTGGTCGTGACCGCGGCGATGCTTTACGTCGCGTTGCGCCGCCAACTCAAACGTTTCGAGGACGAGGCGGAGGCCCGCCGGCAGGCGGCGGAAAGGCTGGCCGACCGGGAACAACACCTGAACACCGTCCTGCGGACTACCCTCGATGGCTTTTGGCTGGTGGACCGGACGGGGCGCCTTTTAGAGGTGAACGAGGCCTATTGCGCGATGAGCGGGTTCAGCCGGGAAGAACTGTTGCGGATGCACATCGCCGACCTCGAGTGCGCCGAGACGAAGGATGAAATCGCGGCGCACATGGACCGAGTCGTGCGCGAAGGGCGGGATCGTTTCGAGACGCGACATCGCCGCAAGGACGGGGGAGTGATCGAGGTTGAGGTGGGGGCGGCCTATGTGGAACTGGCCGGCGGGCGTTTCGTGGGTTACTGCCGCGACATCACAGAGCAGAAGCAGGCGCAGCGGTTGATACAACATCAGGAACTGCTGTTGCGGGAAGCCGGCGAAATTGCGCACCTGGGCGGTTGGGAATTCGACCCGGTCACGTTCAAGGGGACTTGGACCGCGGAGACGGCGCGAATTCACGATGTCGATCCGACCGCCGAAGTGAGCGCGCATCTGGGGTTGAGCTGTGTCCAAGGCGAGTCGCGGAAGCGGATCGAAGCCGCGATCAAGGCCGCCATCGAACACGGCCGACCGTACGATCTCGAACTCGAACTCGTCACTTCCAAAGGCAACCGCAAGTGGGTGCGGACCATTTGCCACCCGGTGGTGGAAGGCGGCCGGACCGTGCGCGTGCGGGGGACGCTGCAGGACATCACCGAACTCAAACGAACCGAGGCCGCGTTGCGCGAAAGCGAGCAGCAGTACCGCCTGCTGGTCGATCACGCCAGCGAGGCGATTTACGTCGTGCAGGACGGGATCGTTCAGTTCGCCAACCGCAAGTGTGCTGAGTGGAGTGGCGTAAGCCAGGCGGATTTGGTGGGGCGCTCAATCTACGACTTCACCCCGGCCGAAGACCGGCCGCGGGCGATGGCGCACAACCGGAGGCTCATCCACGGAAGCGGTGGCCCGCTGCACGCGGAATTTCGCCTGTGTGCCCCCGGCGGGCGGCTGCTATGGTTCGCCGTGAGCAGCGTGCGGATCGCGTGGAAGGGCGGCCTGGCGACGCTGAATCTGGCCACCAATGTCACGGGGCGCAAAGCGGCGGAAGGGGCGTTGCGGACGTCGGAGGAGCGGCTGCGGCTGGCGGTCAAGGAGGACATCACCGCGCGCAAACAAGCCGCGGCCGAGCGTGAACGGCTGGAGGCGCAATTGCGTCAGGCGCAAAAACTGGAGGCCATCGGCACGCTCGCCGGCGGCATTGCCCACGACTTCAACAACATCCTCGGCGCCATCCTGGGCAACGCCCAACTGGCCGTCGCGGACCTGGAGGCCGGGCACCCGGCCCGGGAAAGCCTCGACGAGATCATCAAGGCCAGCCGGCGCGCGAAGGATTTGGTGACCCAGATTCTCGCCTTCAGCCGTCAACAACCCGCGCATCGGGAGGTCACGTCGCTTCAGCCGGTGGTCCAGGAGGGCCTGCGCCTGCTGCGCGCCACCCTGCCGGCGGATGTGGAAATCGCCACCTCGCTGGCCGCCGACACCCCGCCGGTGCTGGCGGACACGAGCCAGATTCATCAGGTGGTCGTCAACCTCGGCACCAATGCGTGGCACGCGCTGGAAGGCCGGCCAGGGCGAATCGGAATCTGCCTGCGCGGCGTCACCGTGTCCCCCGGCGTGGTCGGCGAATTAATCGATCTGCCGCCGGGCCGCTACGCGTGTCTGGCCATCACCGACAACGGTTGCGGCATGGATTCGCAGTTGCTCGAACGCATGTTCGACCCCTTTTACACGACCAAGGCGCCGGGACAGGGCACCGGACTGGGGCTCGCCGTCGTGGACGGGATCGTGCGCAAACACGAGGGTCGAATTCGGGTAACCAGCACCCCCGGCCAGGGAACGACCGTGCGCGTTTATTTGCCGGCGGCGGAAGCCACCCGCAAGGTGGAAGCGCCGGCGAAGCCCGTCGTGTTGCACGGCCAGGGACAACGCATTCTGTTCGTGGACGACGAGGATCCTTTGGTGCTGGTGACCACCCGGTTGCTCGCCCGGCTGGGGTACGAGGTGGCGGGTTTCAGCCGGCCGGCGGAGGCCCTGGCCGCGTTCCGGGCGACCCCGCACCAGTTCGACCTCGCCATCGCCGACTGCAGCATGCCGGGGCTCAGTGGCCTGCAACTGGCTGCCGAGTTGCTCGCGCTCCGTCCGGAGTTGCCAGTCCTGCTGTGCTCCGGTTACATCACCGAGGCGCTCGAAGCCGAAGGGCGTCGGACCGGCATCCGCCGTTGGCTTTTGAAGCCGACCCCCATCGAAGAGCTCAGCAAAATCCTCAACCAACTTTGGCTGGAATCCAAAAGACCATGAACGAAGCCCCCTGCATTTTAATCGTGGATGACGACGAGGCCGTGCGCTCGGTCATCCGCCGCGCCCTGCTGGCGGCGGGTTATCGCACGATCGAAGCCGGCGACGGACGCCAGGCTTACCGCGAACTCCGCCGCCAGCCCGTGGACTTGGTGATCACGGACATCATCATGCCCGACGTCGAAGGCATCGAGCTGATCTTGCATCTTCGGCGGGACTATCCGGGCCTGCCCATCCTCGCCATTTCCGGCGGCGGGCGGATTTCGCCCGCGGACTACCTCAAATCGGCCCGCTGCTGCGGTGCGACCAACATCCTGGCCAAGCCGTTCGAACTGGATGAATTGCGCGCGGTGGTGGCGAGTTTGCTGCCCACCAATGGAGCCCCCGCGAGTGAGGCCGCGTCCGCACCGGCGGACGCGCTGGAAGTGTCTTAAGCCCGAAAACCGCAGTTGAGTTGGGGAGCGCACGCGCGCCGTGTGCGGTTTTCGGCGCCCTCGCCGAAAACGGCTCTCGCTGGAAACCAGGCGGCCAACGGCCAGACCGGAGCGTGGCCCAGGCGCTGGACGCGAGCCGCGTCCAGCCACGCCCGAGGCCGGGCGTGCTCCCCAACCTCGGAATTCGCGTTAAGACGCGCCGCGCTCGAGTTGGGCGAGACGCCGG
>JAKCAB010000168.1 GCA_021839785.1 bacterium
GCGGAAAGGCTTGGACGTTAACGTTCATGTGAGTATTGGCGATAAGGCTACGCCCACAAGTTGGAGACAGCTTCGAGATCCGAGTGGCGGATACGTGTTCGTGGAGTATCAGGCGAGTACCAAGACGATCAAGAGACTGACCAAGATTTTGAAAAAGATACAGTGACAATCGTGACGGCTAACGAGGCGATGGACCGAATCCCTGCACGCTGGCACTTTAGGTGCGAAGTAGGCTTCACGCTTGCTGCCTTCCTTTCCACTCGGCATCGGGCGTGCCAGCGTTCCGGGACTGGTCGTCTGAGACGTTAAACGCCAGGGTGGGGCAAGAGTCCACCGAGTCCTGATTTCGGCGATGAACGCCGATTGAACGCATCTCTTCAACCCGCCGCCGCGTCGAGCGCTTGTTTGCCTTTCGCGCAGGCATCGTACGGGTCGGGCACCTCCCAACTGTCGATCATGATCCAGCCGAGGAAAGCGCCCCGCTGGGCAGTTGGACGGTTTTGGTAATTGGACTCGCTCGCCCCCGCTCGCTCGGCCCTGCGGGCCTGCTGCTTGTGGCAGCATTCCTTTCGCCGCTTCCCAAGCGGCTCAAGTGTCAGCGATGGTTGCGGCCGACCGGGCGTTTCCGGTGGCGGTCGCTGAGTTCGTTCGGTGGCATTGACGGCTCGGTGCCGGCGCGTAAACTCGCGTTATGAACGTAAAAGTGGTGCTTGAGCAGGGAGAGGACGGCTACTACGTGGCGCACTGCCCTGCGCTGCGCTCGTGCTGGTCGCAGGGCCGCACCCGCGAGGAGGCGCTTCGGAACATCCGCGAAGCCATTGAGTTGTATCTGGAGCCTGACCCGGCCCGATTGCCGCAGGACGAACAGCACGAGGTCGTGGAGCTCACATGAGGCTGCCGCTGCTGGCGGGCCGGCAGGTTCACGCGGCTCTGCGCAGGCTGGGGTTCCGGGAGATCCACTGCAAAGGTAGTCACGTGAAGATGGAGCATGCCGACGGCCGCAGGATCGTGTTTCCATACCACGAGGAAATGGATCGCCACACGTTACGAGGCGCACTTCGGGACGCGGACATCAGCGAAGATGAGTTCCTCGCGCACGTCAGATGATCGATCGCCGAACCAATTGCTCCACCCAGACCTGATTTCGGCGGTGAACTCCGGTTGAACGCAGCGCTCAACCCGCCGCCGCGTCGAGCGCCTGTTTGCCTTTCGCGCCGGCATCGTACGGGTCGGGCACCTCCCAACTGTCGATCATGATCCAGCCGCGGAAGCCGCCTTCGCGCAGGAGGCGCAGCGATTCCGGGATGTGTGCGTGGCCGTCGCCGCAGGCCAGGTGCTTGGACGTGCCGCCGTCGCGCAACGTGCCGTCGGTGTCGGTGAGCTGCACGTAGCCGATGTTCGCCACGCCCACGCGTTGCAGCAATTCGTGCGGGCGCCCGGTCGAGCCGTTCATCAGGTCGAAGTGGCTCGGATCGTAAATCACCTTCAGCGCCGGATGGTCCGCCTGCCGGTGAATGCGCAGCAAATGTTCGGCGGTGTGGAAGGCGAACGGCGGCTCAATCTCGAAGGCGGCCACCAGACCGAGGTCCGCCGCGATCCGGCCGGCTTCGTGAAAAGATTTCGCCAAAACATCCAGCGCCTGGTCCACGTTCTGGCCGCGCAGGTCACCGTAAGGCCACAGCCCGACACAGTCCGCCCCCAGCCGCTTCGCCAGCGTGGCGCGGTCGCGGAAGTCCTCCAGCCAGCGCTGCCGGGCCGCGGCGTCGGGGGCGAACGCGCCGTCCGCGCCGAGTTGGATCGAGAAGATTTGCAGTCCGAAGCCCGCGTACAACTGCCGCAATGCCGCGATGCGCTCCGCTTCATTCGCCCGCGGGTACGGTCCCATCGGCCAGTTCTGGACCAGTTCCACGCCGTCGAAATCGTGTTGCGCCGCGAAATGCAGCACTTCCCAGATCGGGTACGTCTTTTTGAACTTCGCCGTGCCGGACTCGAAGCCATTCAAGCCCACGGCAGTCCTCCAAAGTGCGTTGTGGCCAGCCGCGTGACCAGCCATCGGTGCCAACGCGCCGAGCAGGCCCAGCGTTTGGAGCAACCGGCGGCGGCTCACCGTGCCGGCCAGGGACGAAGTGGATTTCATGGCCGGCATCCTGCGCGGCGCGGGGTTGGCTGTCAAAACCACCTGGCATCGGGACAACTGCGGACTTTGCCGTACCAGCTTCGGCACCGGATAAACCGCGATTTACACCGGCCCGATCGCCACCGACAACCGCAGGATCGCCATCTGCAGTCATCAAACAGGCAGCGACAGGCGTTAAACGGCCACCGACGGCGAATAAATCGGCTCCGACAGGCGAGAAATGCGCTTCGACATTCGATAGATCCGGTGAAGGGGTCGGTTCGTGGTATTGGCATATTGTCGTGTGTCCCGCCAAACGGGATGAAGGAATCTAGCGCGATAGCCGGTCGGCTACGCGCCTCTCCCCGCAGTGGTCGAAGTCCGAACCGCAGGCCCGGCTCGCGCGCGGTGTCAGGTGACGGCCATTTCAGCGGCGCGGACGGTGTTGCGCATGAGCATCGCGATCGTCATCGGCCCCACGCCGCCAGGGTTCGGCGTGATCCTGCCGGCGACGGGTTGCACGCCCGCGAAATCCACGTCGCCGACGAGGCGGTGACCATTTTTCGCCGTGGCGTCGGGCACGCGGTTCACGCCCACATCGATGACCGTGGCACCGGACTTGACCATGTCCGCCTTAACGAACTCCGCCACGCCCATCGCCGCGATCAGGATGTCCGCCCGTCGGCAATGCCCCGCCACGTCGCGGCTGCGCGAATGGCAGATCGTCACCGTGGCATCCGCGTGGCGCGCCTTTTGAATGAGGATCGCGGCCATCGGTTTGCCCACGATGTTGCCCCGCCCCAGCACGACCACCTCGGCCCCGGCGATGACAGTGCCGGAGCGGATCAGCAGTTCGTGGACCCCGGCCGGCGTGCACGGCGCGAAGCCGGTGGCGTCGCCCAGCATGAGTTTGCCGACGTTCACCGGATGAAAACCGTCCACGTCCTTGGCCGGCGAAACGCTGGCATAAACGCGCGCCGGGTCGATGTGTTTCGGCAACGGGGCCTGCACGAGAATGCCATGAACGGCGGCGTCCGCGTTCAAGCTCGCGATGAGGCTGAGCAACTCCGCTTCCGACGTGGCCTCGGGCAGGACGTGGGTTTTCGAGGCGATGCCCAGCCGGGCGCTCATGCGCTCCTTCATGCCCACATAAACCTGCGAGGCCGGGTCTTCCCCAACGCGGACGAAGGCCAGACCGGGTTGGACGCCTCGGGCCTTCAAAGCGGCGAGGCGGTCGGCGGTTTCGCGATGGATGGTTTCGGCGACGGCGCGACCGTCGATCAGGTTCTGCGGGGTGCTCACGGCGCCAGTTCGATCTTCTCAACCTTGATCACCGGCGTCTTGGGCCAGCGGCTGTCGATGGCTTCCTGGCCGGTCACGATCACGCGGGCGCCCCAGAAAGTTTTGATGTTGATGTTCGTGGACGCCGGCAACAGGTAATCCATCGTGGCGCCGGTGTCGGGCGCGCGCAGTTCGAACGGCGTCGGGGCCTGGAAACTGAGGGTGGCGCGCACGGTGCCTTCGCGGCGAACGACGCGCTTGGCGGGAGGTTGGTCCGATTCCGCGGGCGGTGTGGCCTCGGTCGTGGCCGCGGCGGGCGTGACCTCGACGGCTGCGGGAACCGGCGGAGTGGCTACACTCTCAGTCCCACCAGGCGCCTTGGTTTCGGCGGCGACGGGTTCAGTGGGTTTCGCGGCGGTGCTTTCGGGCGGCGTCGTGATGGCAGCCGCAGGCGCCGCGGTCACGTTCGTGCTGGCCGGCTTGGACGCTGCCGGGGCGGGCGTGATGGGCTTGGGCGCCGTCGGCTCCTCTGCAGGCCGCGCGGCGGTTTCGGTTTCGACTGGCTGTTTTTCGGTGGAAGATTGGGCCGCGGTTTCGGCGACGGTTTTCTCCGCTGTGGGCGCAATGGCGGTCTCTTTCGGCTTCTCGGTCGGTGGCGGTTCCGCCGGTGGCACGGCTTTCTCCGTGGTGCCCCCGGCCGGAGCGGTGGGTGCCGCGGCGACTGCGGGTGTGGTCTCTGCCGGCGGTTTGGTCTCAGTCTCGGCCGGCGCCGCTGGGGGCGTGGTCGGTGTGGTTTGGGGTGGCGGCGTCTGGGCGGCAGCGTTTGTTGTTTCTGGTAACGGTGGGATGTTGTTCGTCGGTGCCGGAGCCGGGGCTGCGGGCGGCGTGGAAGCCGGCTTTTCGGCGCCGGGCGCGGCCGTGGTCAGTGCCGTGGCGCCCACTTTTTGCAGGTAACCCGCGGCGACGTAAGCCGACAGACCCGTCGGCGCCTCGATTTCCAGCCAACCTTTGTTTTCGCCAACCTTGCGCACCGCCGTGCCTTCGCTCAACGTGCCAAGGACACCGAACTCTTCGCCGGGGCCGGCACGGACATTGAGACGCCTGGTTTTGACAGTGCCCGCCGTCGCATCCACGAATTCGGCCGAAACCCACACGTGCGTCAAGGCCGGCAGTTCGATGCGCACCCACTCGCTGGCGGCGTTGGTCGCGCCCGGCGCCCGCCAGCTTTCTTCGAGCACGGTCACGACCTGGCCGCGTGCCAGTTGGGTGACCACCTCGCCGGACAAGGACGGGCGGCTGCGCACGTTGAGACGGTCGCCGCTCACCATGGCGGGAGTTTGCGCCCGTCCGCTCGTGGCCGTGACCACCGCGAACAGCACGCCGGCGCTTACGAGTCCGAGCAGGCGATTCATGGTTTTAAGCGAGTAGAAGCCTGGTTCGCCATTCTGTCAACGCCCCCGGGTGGACGAGATAAAAGTGGGTTTTGGCAGTTTTGGTTGTTTTTCGCCCCAACATTGTAGTAGTATGGCTACAACATGAAAACCGCACCGGCCAACTACCCCAACCTCGAA
>JAKCAB010000757.1 GCA_021839785.1 bacterium
CGGTGTCGGCGATTTCGCCCAGCGTTCTGGTCTCGCAAATCGAAGTGGAAAAGCGGCGGCGCGAGCAGGACCGGCCGCCCATCCTGCCATCGCCTTTGGCCACCGCCGCGGCGGATTCGACGGCAGCCCGGTGAACCTCCAGATTGCACAACCGATGAACTTCAAAGATCGAGGCCGGATCGCGAATCCAACGGCAGCGGAGGTGGGCATAAACCTCGCCAGCGGGAAACGTGGGTGGAGGCTTTCGTGGGCGTGCGGGCTGGCAGCCTGGCTGGCCGCCAACCTGGCGTGTGCGGTCGAGGTGACCGTGCCGGTCAGCGACGTGGTCATGAAAGCGCTGAGCGACGAGTTGAGCCGGTCCGTCACCCTGCGCGTGGAGGACTTGGAGAAGCCGTACTTCGTTCAATACAACGTCGAAGACAGCCTGGTGCTTACTTTAAGCGCCGAGGATGGCGACATCACGGGCAGCACGCGCCAGCGCCAGCGCGACTTGCGCACGCAGGTGCGCGTCGGGTCCTACGAATTGGACAACACGCACTTCGCCGGCGGCGGGCTGGACGGCACCGGACGCAGTTCGCTGCCGATCGAGGACGATTATCTGGCGTTGCGCCAGGGCGCCTGGCTGGCGACCGATCGCGTTTACAAGGACGCGGTGGAAACGCTCACGCAAAAGCGGGCCTACCTGAAGGACAAGAACATCGTGGATCGGCCCCACGACTTTTCGGCCGCGCCGGCCGTGGAGAAAACCGGCCCCGCGGCTGCGGTGCCGGTGGACGAAGCCGAGTGGCGTGCGAAACTTCGCAAGTTGTCGGCCCACTTCAAACGCTTCGAGATCGTTCAGGACTCGAATGTGCGGCTGATCGTGGGCGTGCAGAACCTTTACATCGTGAATTCCGAAGGCACCCGCCTGCGCGTGCCGGACACGGGCGCGATCCTGATGTTCAGCGTGCAGGTGCAGGCCGCGGATGGGATGCGCCTGGCCGACGGTCGCTTGTACGCCGGCCTCAGCCCCGCGGATTTCCCGAAGCTGGACCAGATTCTGAAGGACATCGACGAGACGGTGGCGAGCCTCGACCAGACGCGGCAGGCGCCCGTGCTCGAGCGTTACAGCGGCCCGGTGTTGTTCGATGGCATCGCCGGCGCGCAGATGTTCGACACGTTGCTGGGTGCCGGCCTGGCGGGCAAACCGGACATCGTGGGGGAACAACGCCGCCCTCAAGGCGCCGACAGCCTCGAATACAAACTGGGCACGCGGCTGTTGCCGAGTTCCTTTCAAATCTGGGACGATCCCGATTTGGAACGCTACGAAGGCACCGTGCTGTTGGGGCATTACGAATACGACGACGAAGCCGTGGCGGCCCGCAGAGTCGATCTGGTCAAGGACGGCAAGCTGAACACGCTTTGCCTTTCGCGCGCGCCGACGCGCAAGCTTTCCGGCTCCAATGGGCACGGGCGCAGCGCCAGCGGGAGTCCGCCGAGCGCGTCGGTGGCCAACCTCATGGTGGAGGACCAGAAGGGCCTCCCCGACGAGGAACTGAAGGCGGAGCTGATTTCCGCGGCCAAGGATGAAGGATTGGAGTTCGGCTTGCGCGTGAAGGCCATTCAGATGCCGAGCGTTTTCTCCAGCCGCATGGACCTGATGAGCTATTTCAGCCGGGCGGCGCGGGGCGGTGGCAGCAAACTGGGCGACCCGATCCTCGCCTACAAGGTGTCGGTCAAGGATGGCGCGGAGACGCCGGTCCGCGGGCTTGAATTCGCCCCGCTCGAGGTGCGCGCGCTCAAGCATGTCCTGGCCGCCGGCACCAAGCGTTATGTCTTCAATCATCTGGGCCTCGACTATTCGGGAAGCGCGCCGCCGGTCGCGGTGGTGGCGCCGGCGGTCTTGCTCGAAGAAGCCGAGTTGTCGCGAATCCAGGAGGAATACGACAAGGCCCCGCTGTTGAAATCGCCGCTGTTCCGCAAGTGAGCGGGCCGCTTCCGCGGTGCGCCGCGAAGCGATTCAGCGAAGCCGGACGCGGGCGTAGCTCACCGTGGTTGGCGATTCGACCCGCAGCCCCAACAAATCGAGCGTATTCGAGCGTGCCGATCCGGCGCGGGGCGTCGCGGTGAAGTAACTGTTCAGCGGATGCTGGAGCGGCACCGTGACGGGCTCCGTGGGCGTGCCATCGCGGAGGATTTCCAGCAGTCGGTTTTCCGAAACGGTTTTGCCCACGGCATCGCGGCCTTGTACGAAGTAAAAGACGAAGATTCGCCCTTCCGGCGTGATCTGAAAACGCGGGGCCGAAGGAATCTCCTGCGAACCGCCTTCTTCGGCGAGCGCCAGGGTGCGCCGCAGCGTGACCACGCCGTTGCGCACGCGGGCGTAATTGATCGCGTGGCTTTGCTTGGCGGTGGGGAAGAACTTTTCGCGCAGCCGCTCGTCGATCGCCTGCTCGGCCCACACGAGGTGCACCGTGCCCTCGTCGTCCAACCAGAGATCTCCCGGCGTGATTCGTCCGGCGGTTTGTTCGCGACTGGCGATTTCCACCCAGTCCTGAAAGACGCCGGTCGTGATGTCCGCCGAGAAAATGTAGAAGAGGCGGCGGGAATCGTAGTCGGAGCCGCTGTTTTTGAGTCCGGCTTTGAACTCCCGCCAGGCGGCGTTCGGCTCGGCGATGGTGCTCACGCCGCAGAAGTGGAGGGCGCGGTCCCGGAGCAGGACGTTCGGAAAGCAAATCCGGATGGGCCGGGGCGGGGAATAGTTGTTGCCGAAAGGCCAGCGCAGTTCGCCCTTCGCGGCCCAGATGCCGGTGCGGTCGAAGAACGACCAGTTCACGCCCCAACTGGTGTTCGTTTCCTGGCCGGCGTTCGCGAACAGGATCAGTTCCTTCGCCTCGCCGTCCGCCGCCAGGCTCCGGTACGTGTACTCGGTGAACTCCGGCGCTCCCCGCCATTCCGGGAACGAACTCGCCCGCGGGGCGTTGATGTTGGCGGTGGAAAACTCAAGCAAGCCGGGGCGAGACGGGCCGGCGGGCCGGTTGGGCGCCAGTGTGGGATCGTCGGAGAGAAAGACCCGGTCGGGAGGAAACACGGCCAGCGGGCAGGGCTCGCGCGTCAAACCGACCGGGGCGGCGCGCAGCCGCCGCCAGCCTTGCGCCTCGCGACCGAGCAGCAGCCAGCGGCAGTTGTTCAACGGCGGCACGCCGCGCAGAGTTTCCAGCCCCGAAACGAAGACGTTGGTCCCGGCCCGCACCAGACACGTCGAGCCGCTGCACCACATCGGTCCCGCGCCGTTCCGCGCGTCCTCGTAACTGTAAACGTTCTCCTCGGCCTCCACGACCGGCACCGCCGGGGGCGGCACGGCCGCACCGTTTTTTGCGGTGCCCAAAACGAAAGTTCCCCAAACCGCCAGGCTGAAAATCAAACGTTCCATGATTCAACGATACGGCAATACGTGAACCGACTTGCGCGGGATTCAAACTCGCGACCGTAACTTTGTCGATGACGAGTGAGAATCCAACCGCGGCGGACAAACCGAAGCCCGTGCGTACTTGCTCCCCCGACGGCAGCGCCGTTGAAGCGCGACAGCCACGCTGCGTTCTATTTGAAAGCGGCAGCCTGGTCGCCGTAACGGTTGTTCGGGTTCCAGACGAGGTAAGAGGTGATGCCGTTTTCCTTCAGCGCCTTGATCTGCGCCTTGATTTCCGGCACGCCATAATGCCGGTATTTGCGCAGCCACTTGGCGGTGAAGGCCTGAATCCACGGGCGGATCACGGCGGGCGTGGCGATGTTGCGGTTGCGCTTGAGCGCGTCGCGGGTGGTCCGGCTCATCAATTCGTACGGGTACAAGTCCGGCACGCTCAAGCCGTAAGTGCCCGGCGCGTAGTGGCTCGGATACGCCATCGGCGAAATGTAGTCGGTGGCGTTGCTGATGGCCTCCCAGTACTGGCCAATCCGCATGTCGTCCCGCGTGGCCGAGATCAGCCCGAACACGTCCGCGGAGACGTACACGTGGAGCGGGCTGAGTTCCCGGCGCGCTTCGAACAGAAACGACTGGATCGCCTGAGATTTGGTTTGAAGGCCGCGATCACGGTAGTTCATCGCGCTGTCCTTTGCGATCTCGGGAAAGCGAACGTAATCGAACTGGATTTCATTGAAGCCGGCGAGGGCGGCCTCCTTGGCCACGGCCAGATTGTAAGCCCGGTAATCCGGGTCGTACGGCGAACCCCAGGCCAGGCCATCGCGGCTCCGGTAGATCTTGCCGTTCGCGCGATAGACGATCGCCCGTTCCGGATGCGCCGCGGCATAGATGGGATCCTTGAACGTCACGATCCGTGCGATGGCATAGACTTTGCGATCGCGCAACCGCTTGACGAAGGCGGCGAGGTCCTTGATGGGGGCTTTCTCGTTGGCCTTCGGGTTATACCGATCAACGGCGGCGGAGTGGTGGAGCGTGCGGCCGGAATCGTCCTTTACGTCGATCACCAAGGCATTGAGCGAGGTGCCATCGACGACTTGCAGGATCTCGTTCAGCGATTTGGTGGAGGAGGCGGTATAGAGCGTCAGATACAGGCCGCGCACGTCACGGCGGGGATTGCCCGGATACTCGGATTTGGCCACGGGTTGGTAGTACAACCGGGAAAACGGATCGGGGAACGTGACGGCCGGCAACGCCGCGTTGGTGAACGTCATCGGCGCGGTCGCCACGGCCTGGCGAACGGTGACCGTGTTCGACACCACCGCCGCCGGGGCCGGCGTCGGCTGGCGCGACGGAGCCGCGTTTACGGTGGTTGGCTTAGGCGTGGAAACGGAGGCGGGTGCGGGTGCGGCGGTGGCCGGCGGCGCGGCGGTCTGAGTCAGCCGCGGCAACAGCGGCGTCACCGGCTTGGGTTTGGGCTTGGAGCCGGCAGCGAGCGCGGTGGCCCAAAGCAGAGTCGAGGCGATACCGACGGCAGACAGGATTCGGGTCAGGCCGGTGG
>JAKCAB010000227.1 GCA_021839785.1 bacterium
CCGATCTGGTCGTCCAGGAAGGTGATATAGGCGTAGTAGTCGGCCAAGTGCTGGCGGACTATGGCAGGCGTGCGCGGCCAGGGCGCGAGTTGTTCATCGCGGATGGTCATCTCGCCGTTGTTGAACGGATGCTCGGGCAGGAAGTTGGCCGGCAGCGGCGGTTGATTGGTGTTGTATCGCACCTGGTATTCCGGCGGGGCCAGGCGCGGGTCGTGCGGGCAATTGAAGGCGACGTAACAAAGAAAGGGCTGCTCGCCGCGCGGCTGACTGAGGAATTCCACCGCCGCGTCCGCGAACAGTTTGACGGAGTGCTCGCTGCTGAGCCGGGGGTTGACCAACTGGTGAGCGGACGAGATGTCCTTCAAGGGCAGCCTGTGCGGGTCGCCCATGCCGCCGAGGAAGACCGCCTTGCCCGCCGCGAAGGAGCGGAGCAGCGATTCCGCGCCGTTGTGCCACTTGCCCGTCATGAAGGTCGCGTAGCCCGCCTCGCCGAACCGCTCCGGCCAGGTTGTTTGGCCGGCCAGGTTGTCCTTCACGCGGAAAAGCGTGCGGCCGGACATCAGCATGGCGCGCGAAGGCATACACACCGCGCCTTGCGTGCCCCCCATGATGTAGGCGCGAGTGAAGGTGAGCCCCTCGCGCGTCAACCGGTCGAGGTGCGGCGTCTGGATGTGGGGATTGCCGAGTGCCGCGAGGGTGTCGAAGCGCTGGTCGTCGCTGAACAGGAATAAAACGTTCGGCCGGGCTGGCGGCGTGCCGGCACGAACCGACGCCAGCAGCACGCAGGCAAAAACCATTGCCAGTCGGCCGGCATTCTTGAGTCGCGATCGGCGGCGGTCGGCCCGCCGACAGGGCAGGGGATAGACGCAAGGGTTCATCATGGATTCGGCAGGCGCAAACGTGGCATCGCACGGCGGCTTGGCGCAAGACTTGGTTCCGTTTCGCCGCGCAGGAGACGCCCGGAACAAGCGAGCGTTTCACTCAATCGGGAGGCACTGGTGATACGGGGCGGCGGCGCACGCTCAGCCAGGTGACCCACGCCGCCGCCGCGCAAACGAGGCCACCGATCGCGATGGCCCAGCGCACGTCCAGCCAGTGGGAGAGCAAGCCGGCTTCGAGGCCGCCGACGGGCATCATGCCACCGAAAACCAGCGCCCAAATGCCCATGACCCGCCCGCGCATCGCGTCGCTCACGCTGGTCTGGATGAGCGTGTTCGTGGTCGAGAAGTACAGTAGCATTCCCCAACCGCCGATGACCATGCAGGCCAGCGCCAGGGCGTAGCTGTTCGTCACCGCTAGCAAGACCAGCATGGCCGAAAACACTCCGATGCCGCCGAACACCAACAGCCGGTTGGGCAGCCGCGATCCCCAACTTGCCACGGTGAGCGCCCCCACGAGCGCGCCCAGGCCATTGGCGCTGAGGATGGCGCCATACTGGCCTTCCTCGCCGCGGAGCACGTCGCGCACAAACGCTGGCATCAGCACCGAGTAGGACCAGCCAAAGACGCCCACCACCGCGAACAAGGACAGGAGTATCCGCACCCGCCGATGCCGGGCCACGTAGGCGAAACCTTCCAGCACATGCTGCCGAGCGGAGCTGGTCCGGGCCGGTGGCACGAACCGTGGCAGTCGCATCATCAACAGGCCGGCGATGACTGCGACAAAACTCAGCCCGTTCAAGAACATGCAGACGGCAACGCCCATTTGCGCCATCAGAAAACCCGCCACCGAAGGGCCGACCACGCGGGCGCCGTTCACGATGGAGCTGTTGAGCGAAACCGCGTTCATCAAGTCTTCTTTGCTCGTCATTTCCACCATGAAGGCCTGGCGCGCCGGCATGTCGAACGCCATTGCCACGCCGCCCAGCGCGGCCAGCACCAGGATTTGCCAGGATGCGATCCACCCGCCCCAGACCAGCCCGGCGAAGACGAAGGCCAGGATCATCATGCTGGTCTGCGTCCACAAAACGACGGTCCGTTTGGGATGCCGGTCCGCGACCGAACCGCCCCAAAGCGAGAAGAGCATCATCGGGGCGGAACCCACCGCGGCCACCACGCCGAGCAGCACTTTCGAGCCCGTGAGCTGGTACACCAACCAGCTCTGCGCGGTGTTTTGCATCCAAGTGCCGATGAGCGAAACCAGTTGGCCGAAGAAAAACAGGCGAAAGTTGCGATGCCGCAGCGCCCGAAACGTGTCGCGCCAGGAAACGTGTCCGACCACCACGCGTCGGGGTTGGCCGGTGACTTCTTGAGGAACTTGGGCGACCTGTGGCGGCGCCTCGTTGGGTGTGCGTATTTTCACGGATGCGGGTCGCGGCCGGCGCTCGGAGCTGATTCGACGAAAGGAGGGAGAAGCCGATTGGCATTGAACCGGACGCCGTCAGTTCGACCGACATTGGACCGCAACTCGTTCCACATGGCGGCGAGGCTAGCACGGGACTGCGCGTTGCGTCAGGTGAATGAAATCCGCGGTTCGAGGTCAAGTAACCCGGCGCGCTTGTCTTGTAGGTTCGTCCCAAGGATTCCCAAAGTTGCAAGGCCATCAATCTGCGCTTGGTAAAGCTGACCCGGGTGGAGTGAAACGGGCGATCCCGCGCCCTTTGAGTGCCTGCGGTCTCCCGGTTCAATTCCGGAGCGTGGCCCCGGATGCCGCCCATCACTTTTGCGCGATGTGGCAACGCCTGGGAAGTGAATTGCCACCGGCGATTCCCTGACCCGATTCACGGAATACACACCGGAACACCGGATGGTTTTGCGTTTGCACCTTACTCCAGAGCCATCTTGAGTATCCGCGCGGTTGCCCGTAATTTCGGCCGGGTATCGGCCGCAGAGTACGTGCAACTGTAGGGACGCCATGAGCAATCTGGAAAAGCTCGTCGAGCGTTTGCGCGATCCAGGCCGGGACGCGGCATGGTCATTCGGTGACCTGTGCGGCTTGTTGCAGAGACTGGGATTTGAAATGCGCAATCGGGGAAGCCATCATTTCTTTCGTCGGCCGGGCGTGATGGGCGTCATCAACCTGCAGCCGCAAAGCGGACAGGCCAAGCCCTATCAGGTTCGGCAGGTGCGCCGTGTTTTGAGCCAGCAAGGCCTGCTATGAACGAGCGGTACGAAATTGTCGTGTACTGGAGCGCCGAAGACGGCTGCTTCCTGGCGGAAGTGCCGGAACTCCCGCACCTCATCACCGATGGGGCCACCCGGCAGGACGCCCTGCGAAACGCCGAAGAGATGATCGACGCCTACGTCGAGACGGCTCGTCGCGAATCCTGGCCAATCCCCGAACCCAAAGGGCGGCTTGCCTTCGCTTGAGTGATGGGCGAGCTAGCGCGTCTCCAACGTCCTTTGGACAACTGAGCTGGCGAGGGGTTGGCGTGGGGTCTCTTCGCAAGTCCCGTTCTATTCGGAAAACAAGCCGGCGCGGAATTGCGAAGTCTGTTGGTCTGAGTTAGCCCGGTGTGCGAAATGCGCGGATACGTCGCCCGCTGAGCCCGGCTTGCGCCCGGATTCTGAATCGACCCACCTTTCAGCAGCGTCCGCGTTGGCGGTTGACTTCGTAAAGGAACACCGCCGCCGCGCTGGCCACGTTCAATGAATCGATCGCCGGCGGCATCGGCACCGCCACCGCTTCGTCGCAGGCTGCCAGCACGCGGGGCGACAGTCCGTAGCCTTCGCTGCCAAACACCACGCAGCAATCGCCGCGCAGGTCCGCCTGCGCCAGCGTGCGGCCACTCACATGGGGGTGCGCCGCCACGCAGCGCACACCGGCGTCGCGCAAGTTGTGCAAGGCGTGGGCCAGGTCCGCGGGTTCCACCGTGGGCAGACTGAAGATCGTCCCCATTGATGCGCGCACCGCGCGGCGCAGCCAGGGACTGCCGCTGGTCTCGCCGACCAGCAATGCCTGCACGCGGAACGCCGCGCAGTTGCGGACCAGCGCTCCCAGGTTCTCGGCGCTGGTCAACCCGTCCACCGCGGCGAACAACCGCGGCGGAGTGGTCCGCGCCAGGGCCTCCGCCAGTAACCAAGCCGAAGGCATCTGCGCCACCGCCAGCAAGCCCTGGTACATCGTAAAGCCGGTGAGTCGTTCCAACACTTTCTTCGGCGCGGTGAAGATCGCGATCGGTTCCGGCCGCGCGCGAATGACCGGTTCCAGTTCGCGAAACCACTTTTCCGGGAGCAGAGCTGAAATCACCGTGAGCCGGCTTTCCAGCAGGCGACGCACGACCTTTTCGCCTTCGGCCACGAAGATGCGGTCGCGGCGATGATCCTCGTGCTGGCGCAGGGTGCGGTACGGCGTCAGTTCGGGCAGATCGAGCGTGTCAACGGCTTGGACCGAGCGGATGGCCACGCGGCGACTCTGCCGGAACCCCCCTGGTTTGCCAATGTAGCGCCGCGTTTCGCATAGCCGGGGTAGCGCTCGAAGCCGGGATGCCGGTGCGGTTGCCCGACCGCCGAACCTCGCTTACGCTGCGGCAGTCCTCAGTTGGACTGGCGATGGAAAAGCCACCGGTCATTGACGTTGAAGTTGTCCCGGAAGAGCCGCGGGCCGGCGCGCAGCGCGCGCCCAGACCCGGTGGCGCGCCAGTGCATCCGCTCGCGGCCATCCTGCTCATCGCCGTGGACAACCTCTGGATGCTCGAGGAGTGGGCCGTCTTCACGTGGCTGGTCACGATTCCGCTGAGTTTCGTGAGCGTCGCCATGCCAACGTTTTTCATCCAGAAACTCGTGAACAAGGACCGGTTCGCGCGCGCCTTCGGGCTTTCGCTGCTGCTCGGCACGATTGCGGCGGTGCCGACTTCCGTCACGGGCACCCCGGTGGGGCTGGCCTTGCTGGCCTGGGCGGGCCTGGACCGGTTGCTGGGCAAACCAGCGCCGGGGAAGCCGCGATAACCCGGCCGGGCGGAGATCGTTTCCGGGAACTTGGATCCGACCGCTGGCGGGCGGGCGTTTCGCCGCT
>JAKCAB010000161.1 GCA_021839785.1 bacterium
TTCGAGCGAGAGTTCCTCCGGCGATGGCTTGCGCCAACTGTCGCACATCACGCACCGCGCGTTGCAGGCGAAGGTGACGATGTAGGTCAGAAAGCGCGGCAACCCGACGGCATCCTGCCGGTTCCGGGCGACGGTGAGCGGCAACGAGAGCAGCCGGGCGAGTTTCATGCCGCTGCCAGTTCCGGTGTCGGGAGCGTCTCGGGCATCGCCGGGACCGCGGTCCGCCCGGCAGGCAGGTGGCGACGCAGCACCGCCAGCGCTGCGGGCAGGCCGTTCATGCGCTGGGTGTCGATCCGGCTCCGGTATTCATCCAGGCGGGACAGGAACCGGTGGAGGTGCCCCGGCGAGAATTCGCTCATGCCGACGGCCTCGCCGGCTCCGCTTTGGCGCAGGAAATGAGCGTTGATTTCCTGCTCGTAGTTGTTGGGCTCGGGCAGCGCAAACACGGCCTTGCCCAGGCAAAGCGCCTCGCCCACCAACTGGTTGCCCGCGGTGCAAACCAAGGCGCAACAACCAGCCAAATCGCGGACAAACTGCGCTTCGCTCACGGCATGGAAGGTCAGCTTGCCGCGTGGGTGGCAGGCGCCCAGTCCATAGACGCGCACGTCCAACCCGGTCGAGGCCAGCGCTTGCAGAACCTGCTCGCTCACGCTCCGGCGCCAGTACGCCACCAAATGGGCGCCGGTGCGCGGCTCCGCCTCCGCAACTTCCGGGCGCAACAGCACCCCGACTTGAGTCACTTTTCCGCAGTTGGGTCGAAGCGGTGGAAAGTAGAACGACGAGACGATCGTCTCCCGCTGGCCGGAATGGTAGGCGCCCACGATGGTCCCCATGTAGGCCGCGTGCAGGCGCAACCGCCGGGGCAGGCTGCGCAAATCGTAGGTCCGGAGAAAATGCTGGTGATTCAGACTGACGAACGGCACCCCACAGCGTTTCGCCGCGCGCGGCAGCGAGGGTTCGAAGTCGGTGATCACCAGGTCGGGCCGCTCGCGCCGAATCTGATCCGAAAGCCAGCCCACGGTGGACGGCAGGCCTTTCAGGTAGGCGCACAGGTTTTTGAGCATCCCGCGATAATCGACGTGGCCGGAGGCGTCGTAGGCAAAACGCAGTCCCGGCAGACGCTGGATGCCCACCTCGGTGGCGGTGTAGAGCGGCCACAGGAACGAAAACGCGTCGCCGGGCGCGAACAGCGTGATGCGGTGTTCTTCGCGCAAGGCTTCAACGAGCGCACGGACTCGGGTCGCGTGCCCCCGCCCCTCTCCGGACATGCTGATGAAGATTTTGGCCATGGTCGCGTCTGGAAATGCCCGTCGCGTCGAAGTAATCGCCGTTGCATCGCGTGTGGCAAGCGCCGGCCAAGCCGCGAAAGGAGAATTCACCGTGCCGTCACACCTCCGTCACGAACCACAGTCTTCGCTGCCGAATTGGGGCGGCGTTCGGTTCGCCTCCGGCCTTTTCACCGCCCAACCTGCTCCGCTATGTTGGGCGGCGCGATGCATCCCGCAGCCGATTATTTGAACAAGTGCCGGGGTTTGGTGGACCGGGTTGAGGCGCAGTTGCCGGCGATCCAGCAGGCTGCCGATTGGTTCGCCGCAACGATCCTCGCCGGCCGGATGGTTCACCTGTTCGGCTCCGGGCACAGCCGCATCCTCGTGGAGGAAATGTGGCCACGCTACGGTTCCTTCCCCGGCTTTAACCCGATCGTCGAACTCTCGTTGAGCTTCCACAACCTGGTCGTCGGGCCGAACGGCCAGCGGCAGGCGATGTTTCTCGAAAACGTGCCTGGCCTAGCCGAGCGCATCCTGCGCAACTTCGATCTCTCGCCCGTGGATTGCGCGCTGGTGGCGTCGTCCAGCGGCTGCAACGTGGTGCCGGTCGAGATGGCCGAAGGCTTCCGCCGCCGCCGCCTCAAGGTGGTGGCCATCGTCAGCCAGCGCCCCTCGCAGGCGAGCCGGAGCCAGCGCGCTGACGGCAAAAAACTGCCGGACTTCGCGGACCTGGTGCTGGACACCGGCGCGCCGGTCGGGGACGCCATGGTGGCGGTTGCGGATTTGGAGACGCCGGTTGCGCCTGGCTCGACGATTGGCGGCTGCCTGCTCGTGAACGCCATCAAAGCCGAGGTGGCGGCCCGCCTCACCGCCGCCGGTCAACCACCCCAAGTGCTGACGGCCGGGGCGGTGATCGGGACGCAGCGCGCGTCCGAACTTTTTGAAAGCGCTTACGACGAGCACGCCCGCCGGCTGGCGAAGTTGTATGCGAACGTTGGCAAAAGCTGAGTCATGAAAGACTGTCCGCTTCGCACCTCGGTCATCGGCAGTTATCCGTTTCCCGGATGGCTGGAACTCGCGGCTCAAAATCTCGACCGCTTCGGCCCGGACGACCTCGCCGAACTCCAGGACGACGCGGTCATCTGCGCCGTCCACGACCAACTCGCCGCCGGGCTGGACGTGATCACCGACGGCGAACAAACGCGACTCGACTTCAACCTCAGTTTCTACGGCTACCTTGAAGGCATCGATCTCGAGTCCGCGCCGCCACGCCGTTTCGGCCCGCCCGCCCACGACCAGCGCGGCCGGCACCGGGTGGTGTCGGAGTTGCGCGCGCCACGCGGGCTGGGTGCGGTCGAGGAATTCAAACGGCTTCAGCGCGTGGCCGCTTCGGACGCCCAGCGTGCAACAGTCGGCGCCACACTCAAGGCCAGCGTTCCTGGACCTTACACGCTGTCCGGCCGCTTATTGCCCAACGCCGGGCTGGGCTATCCCGATCGCTGGGCGTTGACCGAGGCGTTGCTGCCGCTGGTGCGAAAGGAACTCGAGGACCTCGTTGCCGCGGGCTGCGCCGAAATCAGCGTGGATGAGCCGAGCATGAGTTGCTATGCCTATCGCGAAGAGCCGCGGCGCTTTGTCGATATTTTCAACCGGACGGTCGAGACGGTCGCCGGCAGGACCCGCGTCTGCACTCACCTTTGTTTTGGCAACTACAAGGCCCGCGCGGTCGGCCCCCGCCAACTCGCGCCCATGTTCCCGGCGTTTCTCGACTTCAAGTGCGACGAAATGCACGTCGAAATGGCGAGCCGCGAGTTCGCCGAATTGGAACTGATTGGTGAAATCGCGAAGCGCTGTGATGCCGCCGTCGGCATCGTGGACGTGAAGAGCTACTACGTGGAAACGCCGGAAGACATCGCGCGGCGCGTGAAGCGCTGTCTGGAGTTTGCGCCGGCGGACCGGCTGGTGGTCGCGCCAGACTGCGGCCTCAGCCAGACCGCGCGCTGGGCGGCGAAGCGGAAGTTGACGAACCTGGTGGCGGGCGTGAAGCAGGTTCGACAAGAACTCGGGCTGGCCGGCTGACCTCGTCTCTCTCCGGAATTTAGATAGAAAAAGCTTGCCGGTATGGCATCGATACCATATTTTGGATGGCAATGAAGATGACAATGCACATCGATGACGATTTGCTGGACAAGGCCATGGGCTTAGCCGGCGTCGAGAGCAAGACCGCGGCGGTGGATCTGGCCCTCCGCGAATTCGTGCGCCGGGGGGCGCTGGTCAGAGAACTCAGCCCCGGCTTGGATCTCAGCCCGGCCGAACTCAAGGAAGTGTTCGATCCCGCCTACGATCTCGGCGCCATGAGACTGGCCGAAACCCCGACGCCCTATGGTCGCAAATCCCGTTCTCGTCGATAGCAGCTACTACATCGGCCTGGCACGCGAAGGACGCGATCCGTTGCGCGAACTGGCTGTGGTAGGCGCCCAGCGCGACGTGGCGACCTGCGGCGCTGTGCGCTGTGAAGTCGCTCGCGGCATCAAAGCGGAGGCGGTTCTCGGTCGCTTCCGCCGCGCTTGGGACGTGATGATGTATGTGCCGACTGACAACCGTCTGTGGAGTGACGTGGAGCAGACGCTCTGGCAATTGGACCGCCAGGGCGTCTGCCTCCCGTTGCCGGATGTCGTGATCGCCTGCTGCGCGCGTCGGATTCAGGCCGTGGTGCTCACGTTCGACCAGCATTTCCAGGCGATCCCAGGTATCCGGGCGGTCGGCGAAATCGTTTAGCCCAGCTTTCGGCCCAAAGCAAACCAAGCGCCAATGATCCTGCCTGTTCTTCGATGTGACAACTTCGTCGCCGATGTTCTAAACGCGATGCGCGAGCGCGATGCTCTTCACCTCTGGTGGCTCGGCCAGAGCGGGTTTCTGGTTCAGTGGCAGGGGCGACACTGGTTGCTCGATCCGTATCTCTCCGACTCGTTGACGAAAAAGTACGCCGCCACGGACAAACCTCACGTCCGCATGAGCGAGCGGGTCATCGCGCCGGAGCGGCTGAATTTCATCGACGTCGTCACCTCGAGCCACAATCACACTGACCACCTCGATCCGGAAACGCTGCAACCGCTGGCCCGGGTCAACGTGGGGATGCGCCTGGTCTGCGCCCGCGCCAATCGGGCAGAGGCCGTCAAGCGATCGGGTCTGGCGGTGGAACAGGTGATCGGCCTCGACCCCGACGAAGCGCCCAGATCGATCGGGGTGGGTCCGTTCGAGATTCGCGCCGTGCCGGCGGCACACGAAGCGTTGGAGCGCGATGCGGCGGGCCAGCTCGTTTGCGTCGGCTTCGTCGTCAAAGCCGGGCCGTTCACGATTTATCACAGTGGCGACACGGTGAGGTACGCTGGCATGGCGGATTTGCTCTGCGCGTTTCACGTGGACGTGGCGATTCTGCCGATCAACGGCCATGCGCCCGAACGCCGCGTAGCTGGAAATCTTTGGGGACGCGAAGCGGCCTCGCTGGCCAAAGCCATCGGCGCCGGCTTGGTTGTGCCTTGCCACTACGACCTGTTCGAGTTCAACACGGCGACGCCGGCAGAATTTGTCGCGGAATGTGAGCGACTCGGCCAGCCGCGCCGCGTGCTCCAGCAGGGTGAGCGGCTAACGCTCGCGCCACGGCGATAAGGTTCAGGCGA
>JAKCAB010000553.1 GCA_021839785.1 bacterium
TGGACGTGGACCTGGTGCGCCGCAACCGCATTCCGTCGGATT
This sequence comes from bacterium, assembly GCA_021839785.1. The sequence continues at coordinate 43 of JAKCAB010000553.1, forward strand.
GGGGATTGGAAATCGGTCTGCTGGCAGAGGTCTATCGCAACTGCGCGCCGCGCGCCATCTGCCAGTCCGAGTTGTGCGACAACTACGACCACAAGCACCAGGATCTGTCGCCGCGCGACGCGGACAAGGGTCTGAACCGGATGGCGGTGGACGTGACCAAGTCGATCTTCCTCCGGATGGCGGCCGAGGGCATCAAGCTGGACGCCGGTCTGTTCGACACGCTGGTGAGCGCTTACATGCGCCAGGCGGAGGACACGCTGCGGTTTTACGGGGCCGATTCAGCCGTCAACGGCCTGCGCTTTCCACGGCATTTGGAAGAGCAGGCCACCGCCACCTTCGCGCGGAGCATCCGGATCGCCGCCAAAGCCTTCCTCCAAGACCCGCTCTGGACGCCGCTCATCCCGAATTGGAACCGCGTGCAATCCGCGTTGCCGGACTTCCCGGACCAGTTCCACCACGCCGTGACCTTGGACAACAAGGGCTGACCGTGGCACCGCCGGCCGACCCGGCGTGGCGGTCCCGGCTCGCGCGGTTCGCTGCCGGGCTATTCGCGCTCGAGCTCTTTCCTGATCTCCTGAAGTTCGCGACGGCGTTCCTTGCTCACCTCCGGGAATTTCAGGTCCAGGCTTTCCAACACGGCGCAAATGGCCGCCGAAATCGCCAGGCGCGAGAACCATTTGTTGTCGGCCGGGATCACGAACCAGGGAGCCACCTCCGTGCTGGTGTGCCGGAGCATGTCCTCGTAAGCGGCCTGGTAATCGTTCCAATACGCGCGTTCCTGATAATCGGCGGTGGAGAATTTCCAGTTTTTCTCCGGCTCCTCGATGCGGGCCAGGAAGCGTTTGCGCTGCTCGTCCTTGGAAAGATTCAGGAAGAACTTGAGGACGAAAACGCCGTTGTGAACGAGGTATTTTTCGAAGGCGTTGATCTCTTTGAAACGGCGCCGCCAGAAGTTTTCGTCCATGTCGCCGGGCGGCAGTTTCTGTTTGGCGAGCAATTCGGGATGCACCCGCACCACCAGGGTTTCCTCGTAGTAGGAGCGGTTGAAAATGCCGATCGTGCCACGGCCGGGCAACGCCCGGCTGGCCCGCCAGAGGTAGTCGTGATCGAGTTCCTCGGCGGAGGGCACCTTGAAGCTGGTCACCTTGCACCCCTGCGGGTTCACGCCGGACATGACGTGTTTGATGGCGCCGTCCTTGCCCGCGGCGTCCATCGCCTGAAACACGATCAAGAGGCCGTAGCGGTCATCCGCGTAAAGGCGCTCCTGGAGTTCGGCCAGGCGCTCGACGTTCGCCGCCAGTTGCTCGACGGCGGCGGTCTTGTCGTGGTAGCCGCCGGTGAAGCCGGGATCGTAATCGCGCTTTAGCGAGATTTTGTCCCCCGGCGGCACCAGCAGATGGCGGAGCCGGAATTCAACCTTGTGCTTCTTGCCGACCTTGAGGCTGACCTTGCGGTCGGGATCGAGTTTCAGTTTCAGGTTCATGGCGATTGTCGCGTATTCTCTCTAAGCTCACCGCGGAACCAAGCACAAAGCCGCCCACTCTATCCTTCTCAGTCTCAGTCACACCGGCATCTGGAAAACGATCTTGTGCGCCGCTTGGGCCGAATCCTTGTCGGCAGAATTTCAAGCCGCGAGCACGTCGATGTATTCGACCGTCGCCACGGGGCGAGGCGGTCGCTGGCCTTGCTCGCGGAGGTCCGCCAAGTGCAGTTCGATCGCCTCCTTGATCAACGCCAGCGTTTCCGCCCGGGTCTTCCCGACCGCGACACAGCCGGGTAAGTCAGGCACGTAGGCCCCGTAGCTGGCTTTGCCTTTCTCGACCACGATTCCGTAGCGCATATCAGTTCTTCAAGCCCGCTTGCTTCAAAACACTGTTCAACGCGCTTTTGGGCATGTCAACGCCCGCTTGGCCGGCGATCGTAACCGTCCCCGGCTTGACCGGACGATGGTACTGCCGGTGGCTGCCTAGTGTACGAACCAGATACCAACCGTCGTTTTCCAGCAACCGGATGACCTCACGGACTTTCAAACCGGCATTTCGATCCGCAGCTTCGCTGCGGCCTGGGCCACGTCTTTGTCGCCGCGACCGGACAGATTCACGATCACGAGGGCATCTTTGGACATGGCTGGCGCGCGGTGGATGCACTCGGCGATGGCGTGGGCGGATTCCAGCGCCGGGATGATGCCCTCCAGTTGCGCCAGTTTCAGGAACGCCGCGAGCGCGGCATCGTCGGTCGCGTAGCCGTACTCGACCCGCCCCTGGTCGCGCAACCAGGCGTGTTCCGGGCCCACCGCCGCGTAATCGAGCCCCGCGCTGACGCTGTGCGTGAGCTGAATCTGCCCGTTCGCGTCCTGCAAAATGTACGAGCGCGTGCCTTGCAGCACCCCCAGCGAACCGCCTTGGAAGCGCGCCGCGTGCCGCTCCGGCAGGATGCCATCGCCGCCGGCCTCCACGCCCACCATCTTCACGCCAGGATCGCCCAGGAACGGATAGAACAAACCGATCGCGTTCGAGCCACCCCCGACGCAGGCGATAAGCAGGTCCGGCAAGCGCTCTTGTTTCTCCAAAATCTGCCGCCGCGCCTCGTCGCCGATGACGCGTTGAAAGTTGCGGACCATCACGGGATACGGGTGCGCGCCGTAAGCCGTGCCAAGGATGTAATGGGTCGTGCGGACGTTGGTAACCCAGTCGCGCATGGCTTCATTCACGGCTTCTTTGAGCGTCTTCTGCCCGGCGTGGACGGGCACCACCTCGGCGCCGAGCATCTTCATGCGATACACGTTGAGCGCCTGCCGCTCGCAATCCACCGTGCCCATGTAAATGGCGCATTCGAGGCCGAACATCGCCGCGACCGTCGCCGTGGCCACGCCGTGCTGGCCGGCGCCGGTTTCGGCGATCACCCGCGTCTTGCCCATGCGCCGCGCGATCAACGCCTGCCCGAGCGCGTTGTTGATCTTGTGCGCGCCGGTGTGGAGCAGGTCTTCGCGCTTCAGGTAAATCTTCGCGCCGCCCAGCTCGCGCGTCAGGCGTTCGGCGAAGTACAGCGGCGTGGGGCGGCCACAAAACTCGCGCAAATAATAACTCAGCTCACGCTGAAAATCCGCGTCCTGCTGCGCGCGGAAGTACTCCGCCTCCAGCTCTTGCAGCGGGTGCATCAGCGTTTCGGGCACGAACCGGCCGCCGTACGCGCCGAAATAACCGCGCGCATCGGGCAAATCAGAGGCAACCGTCGAAGTCATCGTGGCAGGGTAGAATCGCGAGCAGGTGCCGTCCAGCGCCGGCTTGGTTTACCGGTGCGGGACCGCCGAAGTCGCCGGCCAGCGCGGGTTCTGCTGGCGGCGCCCGGGTCGCCGTGCTAAACGCTGGCCGCGCTCCGGTATGACAATCCGACAACTCCAAGCCCTCGCCCGCCAGCACGGCACCCCGCTGGTGGCGATCGACCACGCCATCCTCCGCCGCAATTACGCCGACTTCCGGCGGCACCTGCCCAAAGTGCAATGCTACTACGCCGTCAAGGCCAACCCCGACCCGGCGATCCTCCGCACGTTCTACGCGGCGGGCGCGAGCTTCGATGTCGCGTCCCTCGCCGAGTTCATGCTCGTGCACGACTTGATCAAACACCTGCCCGCGAAGACTCAGCAGGATTTCATCTGGGACAAGATCATCTACGCCAACCCGACCAAGCCCAAGGAAACGCTCCAAGCGCTCGACCAGTACAAGCCGCTCGTCACGTTCGACAACCTCGCCGAACTACAGAAGATCAAGCAGTACGCGCCGCACGCCGGCGTAGTGCTGCGGCTCCGCGTGGCGAACACCGGCTCGCAATGCGAATTGTCCTCCAAGTTCGGCTGCGATCCGGGCGAGGCGGTGGCACTGGTCCTGGCGGCCGGAAAACTGGGTTTGGTCGTCGAAGGCTTGAGCTTCCACGTCGGCAGCCAGTGCACCAACTTCGAGAACTACGTCCAGGCTCTGAACATCGCCGCGGCCGTGATGAAAGAATCCCGCGAGCGCGGCCACGAAATCAAGATTCTCGACATCGGCGGCGGCTTTCCCGCGCCGTACAACCGGCACGTCCGGCCTTTTCACGAGCTGGCCCGCAAGCTCAACGCCGAGATCGACCGGCTGTTCCCGGCCGATATTCAAATCCTGGCCGAGCCGGGGCGCTTCCTCGTGGCCACCGCCGCCGCCAGCATCGCCCGGATCATCGGCAAGGCTATCCGCGACGGGAAGCCTTGCTACTACATCGACGACAGCGTCTATCACACGTTCAGCGGCATCATCTTCGACCATTGCCAATACCCGCTGAAGGCGTTCAAAAAAGGCCAGACCGAGATTTGCGCCGTGTTCGGCCAGACTTGCGACGGCCTGGACGTGCTCTCCCAATCCGAAGAGTTGCCCGACCTCGAAATCGAGGACCTCGTTTATGCCGAGCACATCGGGGCGTACAGCAACGCGTCGGCGACCTGGTTCAACGGCTTCCCGCCGGCGAAGGTCGTCCACGTGAATGTCAAGGAGTGAACCTGTCCCGCCTAGCCGACCAGTTACTCAGTCGCGCGGGCGACGCCGGACCGCGGCCGGTCTCCGGCCCCGCACACACACACACGGGCCGGGACGCCCCAGGCCAGTGACAGCTTCGGAATCCGGTTTCACACGCTCAACTCCACCCGGCTCTCCCGGCCGGGCGACCAGCGAAATTCGCGCGTGACGGTCTGGCCGGCGGGCGTCTTGACCGTCGCCCGATGCGCGCCGAAAAAGGCGTTCAAGCTGGCTTGGCCCTCGGCGTCGGTCGTAACTTCGGTACGCGTCCACCATTCACCTTTGATCAGCGCGTGGAGGCGGTCGTAGGCGGGCTTGGGCGACATGTGGTCTGG
>JAKCAB010000502.1 GCA_021839785.1 bacterium
CGATCGCGGTCAGCCGGTCCGGCTGGCCGAAGAGTTGTTGCGCCACGCCAAGCGGCACAAAAAACAGGCTGTCATCGCTGGTGCCGCTGCGCTCGAGCACTCCATCGACGGTGAAAGCGGCGTCGGCGCCTGGGCAATACAACAAGTCGCCGGGGGCGCGCATTTCGAGCGTTGCGGCCTCCGAGCCGAGGATCACGCCGTTGGTGGAGCTGAACCACGCCTTGCCGCGTTGCACGCGCCACCAGGGCTTGAGCGCCGGCGCGCTTTCATCGATGCCCACCCACAGATCGGCGCGCTCCTCGTTGGTCCGCACCTGGGCGCACAGCAGCAGCGGCGCCGCGGCGGCCACGGCGGGGTCGCGGCGGACTTGCGCCAGCGCCTCGAACGGCAGACTCGCGTCAAGGACGCGCCCTTTCAACACGCGCGCCGCCGCGTCGTATGGACAACCCAGCGGCACGAGCATGAGTTGGACGCCGGACCGATCGAGTTCTTTCCGCAACTCTCGCTCGTAACCTGCGGTCAAGGCTGAGAGCACCGCCAACGTGCCGATCGCCGCCGCCAAACCCACGAACGCAAGCGCGGTCCGCCAAGGGCGGCGCGCCAGGTTCCGGCAGGCGAAAACGACGAGGTTTGTCACGGATGATGTCGTTGAACAGATGCGCCAGCCGCCCCTCCCGTCCGCGCAGTCTGGTACAGAATGAGCAAACTGCGAACTCCATCTGCAATCGCGTTCGCCGAGCTTTGCGCCTCGCCGGGGACGGCTGGCAGACGCGGAACAGCCGCAGCGAAATCGGCCGCCCGCAAACCGCGAAAGGCGCCAAGCCAGTCCGGACTCGTCAGGGCCGCCGTGATCGCCGCCGGCTCGCGCTGGCGCTGCAATTTGAGACCGGCGACAGTGCCTTGCAGGTCAAGCGCCAGGACGACCTCGATGGCGCCGTACTCGCCGTGCACGCTACGGACCAAGACCGCCCCCACCTCGTCAGTGCCGCGAAAGACGCGATGAATCTGAAGGGCGAGTTCTTCGGGTTGCGGATCCCGCCCGAGCTGACGCTTGAGCTCCAGAAGTTGGCCGCTCAGGACGCGGGTTTCCGACTGCCAGCGCGTCGCCCCCGGAAAGAACCGGCGCAAGTCCGCCTCCGGTTGGCGCCAGGGACACAACAGCGCCGGCTCAAGAATTTTGGAATGCGGCTCGAAGACCGCTTCGCCTGCGGACGGGCGTTTTGCCAGCCAGAAGACTTCACCCAGCAGCGCGACAACCACGAGTCCACCTTGAAGCAACGGGAGTCGCATTTCAGAAGCGCAGCCCGGTCGCCTCGATCACAGGTTCGTCGCCTTCGGCCGCCACTGTGCCCGCCACCGTCACGACCGTTTCCAGTGGAATCTCGGTCACCACGAAGCCGGCGGTCTTCGTGTCCACTTTGATGAGGCCGGTCTCGTCCTGGACGCGAAACCAGCAGCCAGCGACCGGGCACTTTTCGACCAGGCGCCCTTGCAGAACAACCTTGGGCGGGGTGTCGCCGGCGCGCACTGCCAGGACTGTTTTTGGCGGGCCGGCGGGCGGTTGGCCGAGAACCTTGCCTTTCGACTTGCCGCAGCCGGTGCACAACCAAGTGCCGACCAACCCGCATAGCAGCATTTTGTAAAACCGGTCTCTGTTCATGGCATTCGCGTGCAAGGAGTTCAAGGCACCGGCCCAATGCCGGGCGCGGACGGCGGGGCGCATTGCTCCTGGATGGTTTTTTCCGACGTGACGGCGGCGTGCGCGTCGCAGAAATACGCCATCCGGATGGGCTTTTTCGTTGCGCCTTTGAAGTCGTTGACCGCCATAGGCTGGTGCCAGGACCAAATCTCGGCGCCCATGAAGGTCTCGGGCGGGATGGCCACGGCGGATTCCTTGCCCAGGCGGGTCATCACGGTGTTGAGGCAAAAGCTGCTGCCGTAAAAATCGGCCATGCGCTTGGGCACTGGGGTGACCAGGTTGATCGGGTCGGCGGCGATGTCCTCGGGGATCCCCTTGTCGCTCGGGCAGGCGAAGATGTTCGACGACGCGAGATAAGGGAGCGCATAAGGCCGCCAGTCCGTGGTCCGGCAAGGCTTGCACGGGTAGGCGGGACCGGGCTGCGGGTCGGGCATGCGTGGAGGGTAGCTGCCGTTGTTGTCGTCCACGTACATCATCATTGCCAGCGCCAACTGCTTCACTTCGGAAAGGCAGGCGGTCCGCCGGGCCTTCTCCTTGGCCCGCGCCAGCGCCGGAAGCAACAGGCCGGCCAGGATGGCGATGATGGCGATCACCACCAGGAGTTCGATCAAGGTGAAACCCCGGCGATGGCGCGGACTCCCACCGCGAGGGCGGCAAGCGGCGCCGGCTTGCCATCGGATGTGCTTATTCATTCCATAAATTTACGAGCAGCAGGACCGCGCCGCCACCGGCCTGGGGCGAAGCGCCGGCTTGGAGGGGCGAGTTGTCCGGGCAGAAGCGTGAAGCACGGCGCGGGCGTCCGCGGCGCGGAGCACACGGGTGAGCGGCCGGCTACCCGGGCTTGCGGGCCGGCACCCTCCTCCCGCTCGACGTTACGATGGTCAAGGACAGGGCGCCGCCTGCCGCTGGCGGCAGCGGTTCCGCGAAGGAACGCGAGCGGAGAATGTGGCGGCGCGGGGGCGGCGCCTTTGCCGAAGCTCAGCCCAGTTTAACCGGGGCGCCGGTCTTCACCGACCGTTCCTCGGCTTCACAGATTTCAACGGCGCTGAGGCCGTCTTCGCCAGTGACGACGGTGGGCGGTTGGCCGGCTTCGATGGAAGCCACCATGTGCCGCAGTTCGCCGATGTAGCCGTCTGCGGAGTCGCACTGGACGACTTGCACCGCCTTGCCTTTCTCGAAGACCTTCAACGCCGCCGAACCGCGCGTGCTGTCGTAATCGACCGTCGCGTTCTCGAACTCGGCGCGGTAAGCCATTTGGAAACCGAATCCAGGACCGAGCAGCCAACTGCCCTCGGCCACCACGCTCGCGCCGCTCGCGACCTGGTAGATCGTGATCACGTGGTCCACCGCGCCGCTGATCCGCACCTGGCCGGTCGAGCACACCGACAACGGCCGCCCGAAGCAGAATTGGACGAAATCCGTGTCGTGGATGTGCATGTCCAGCAAGGCCCCGCCGGATTCGTCACCTTTGAGATAAGTCGCCTGGCTCCAGGCCGGCGGTTCGGAGAGGCGGGTCAGTTTCAAGGCAAGGACCTTGCCAAACCGCTGGTCGGTGATCGCGGTCTTGAGCCACGCCCACTCGGGCCAGAAGCGCAGGCAGTGTGCCGGCATGAAGAAACCTTTGGCTTGCTTCGCCGCCGCCACGATCTCGCGACAGGTGGCGGCGCTGCGGGCGAGCGGCTTTTCGCAAAGGACGTGCTTGCCCGCCTTCAACGCGGCGATGGCGACTTCGGCGTGCAACGGCGTGGGCAGGCAAATGTCCACGAGCTGCACTTCCGGGTTGGCCAGCATCTCGTGGTAGTCGCGGTAGCCTTTCACCACCGACATGTCGAACTGGATGGCGTCGGTGGTGGCGATGTTGCCCGCGACGCCCCCGAGCTTGCCGTCGGCGGGCAGCCGCACGGCGTCGCAAATGGCGACAATCTGCGCGTTGGGAACCTGACGGTAAGCCTTGATGTGGGTCTGGCCCATGAAGCCCAGACCGACAATGCCGATGTTGGTCATAAAAAGAGGAGAGGGGCGAGCGGTTAGGAGTGAGAGGTCGGAGGCTACACGCCCAGAGATTCGAGATAGGCACGACCGGCGCGCAGGTCGGCCACACGCTGGGCGCCGGCTTCGCGTTCGAGGCAGAGATCACCCGCGAATTTCAATTCCGCCAGCACGCCGAAGAACGCCCGCCAATCCACCTGACCGGTGCCGACGACGACTTCCTCGCCCCAAGTGCCGGGCATTTTGGTGCGGTTCGCGTCCTTGATGTGGCATTGCCGCAGCCAAGGTCCGAGCGTGCGCAGCGCCGCGATGGGATCGCCCTTGTCGTACAAGATCATGTTGGCGGGGTCGAAGTTGATGCCGACGTTGCGGCGATCGAGCTGAACCAGGAACGCCTTCAAAGTGTCTGCCGTTTCCTGGCCGGTCTCGAATCCGACCGCGAGGCCGCGGACGGCGAACAGGTCGGCGGTCTGGCGCAACCGGCCGGCCAGCTTCGCGAAGTTCGGGTCGCCCGGCTCGTGTGGCAAAAAACCGGCGTGGAACATGACGAACTTCAGGCCGAGGCGTTGCGCCAGGTCGGCGTTGGCCTGGAAGTTCCGCCAGTTGCCCGCCCAGTGCTCGTCCGGGACCACGCCGCCGGTGCGCTTGATGGATTCCAGCGTCGAGTAATCCTCGCCGATGGCGGTCATCATGCCGGAAACGCAGGTGACGCCTTGCTGGGCGCAGCGAGCCTTGAAATCGGACCAGGCGCCGTCCGCGTTTTCGCGGACCGGCTCGAGCGCGATCGAGACGCGCGGGATGCCGGTGGCGGCGAGCTTTTGAAACAGGTCATCGGCGGAGGTTGGTTGGAGCGACCAACTGCAAACCGCGAGGCGGTCGGACAATGGCGTGGCGTTCATGGCGGAGCCTTTGCGATGGCGCGAGCATACCTGGCGCTTCGACCGGCGCAAGCGCCCGCTCCGGGCGTCTTCGCAAGTGGCGCTGAATGCGCGTTTCCACTGCGCCAGCGACTTCAGCGGTTTCCGAACACCGCCCAACACACCGCCACGGACGCGATCACGCCCGCCAAATCCGCCAGCAACCCGGCGGCGACCGCGTGCCGCACGCGCTTCACGCCCACCGCGCCGAAGTACACCGCCACCACGTAAAGCGTGGTCTCGGTGCTGCCCAGAATGGTGCCGCCCATCCGGCTGACCAGGCTGTCCGGACCGTGCG
>JAKCAB010000821.1 GCA_021839785.1 bacterium
TGCGCGATTCCTTGCACCTGCGCGCCGGCGTCACCGTCCGCGGCCAGGGCGAGCAGACGATTCTGCGCAAGGCCAAGGCCGCCATCTCGCCGCTGGAACTCGACGGAGACTACGGCGAGGAACAGATCACGTTGAAGAACCCGGAGGGCTTCCAGGTCGGCGACGGCGTCGCGATTTGGGACCAGAACGCGGGCGGGTTCCACACCACCGTCGCCCGGATCGTCGGCCGGAACGGAAACACCATTGCGATCAGCCTTCCGCTGAACGCCGATTGCATGGTGGCCAACGGCGCGCAGGCGGCGACCGTTTTCCCGGTGATCAGCGGCTACCACCTGGAGGGCGCGCGCGTCGAGTCGCTGACCATTGACGGCAACAAAGACGAGAACGTGGCGCTGAACGGCTGCCGCGGCGGCGGCATCTTCCTGTATCGCTGTCCGGGCGCGGTGATCTCGCACTGCACCGTCCGCCGGTACCACGGCGACGGCATCAGCTTCCAGCAATCCAACGACGCGCAGGTGCTCGATTGCGTGAGCGAGGACAACGCCTCGCTGGGCCTCCATCCCGGCAGCGGCTCGCAGCGTCCGTTGGTGCGCGGCTGCGTCGCGCGCGGCAACGGCGACGACGGCCTTTTCCTCTGCTGGCGGGTCAAGAACGGCGTGTTCGAGAACAACACCCTGGAAGCGAACGGCCGTTACGGCATCAGCATCGGCCACAAGGACACGGACAACCTGCTGCGCGGCAACCGCGTCCTGGGCAACCACGAGGACGGCGTCTTCTTCCGCAACGAGTCGGAGGGCATGGCGGGAAGTCGAAATCGCGTCGAAGACAATCTCATCGAAAACAACGGCGTCGGGCGCGCCGCCGCCGGCATTCGCGTCCGCGGCGAGACGCAGGACCTGGTCTTCAAAGGGAACACCATTCGCGACACGCGCGCGGGCGTTGAGCGCCGGCAAACCACCGGCATCGCGCTGGAGAAAAGCGTCGGCGCCGTGCAAACCGACGGCAACATCATCGAAGCCGCCACGCCCATCCAAGACGCGCGGAAGCCGCGATGAAGGCGCAGCCAGGCCGAGGCTGGGCCGGTTGGACACCGGCGCTCCTGACACTCGTCGCTCCACGCGTGGGGAGCGCCCGCGGCACGCGGGCCAGCATCGCCGGCCCGGCGACGACACATCCTTCTCTGCCCTTTCCAGACAAACGAAGTCGCGCGGAGTGGATTTCCACGCTCCGACGCCCGTGCACCCGCTATGGCTTGAGCACGATCTTGCCCGAAAGCGCGCCGGACTTGCCGATGGTGTTCTCTTCCTGAATCCGGTGGGCGGCGGCGGCCTCGGCCAGCGGCATCACGCGGTCGATGCGCGGCTATGCGCTCGCCGTTCCCGCCACCACGAAAGGCGCCTCCGAGAACGCTCCGGTGCACCCCACCGGACGCGGGCCTCGTAGGGGTTGAGCTTTCAGATGCGCCCGGTATCGTTCCGGCATGCGACAGGTCATTATTTATCCGGGTGAAGACGGCTTTTGGGTGGCGGAGTGTCCGAGTCTCCCCGGCTGCGTCTCTCAAGGCGAGAGCCGGGAGGCCGCCGTTAGCAACATCCGTGAGGCCATCGAGGGCTACGTTCTCGCGCTTCAGGATGACCGGCTGCCAGTGCCCGAGGAGCATTTCGAGGCGCTGCTGCTGGCCGTATGAGCAAGCTGCCCCAGGTTTCCGGCCCGGATGTTGTTCGCGTTCTCCAAAAGCTCGGCTTCACCGTACGACGGCAGCACGGTAGTCACATCATCATGCGACGTGACGATCCGTTCGCTCAGACTGTCGTTCCCAATCACCGGCAGATTGACCGAGGCACGCTACGGGCCATCCTTCGCCAGACCGAGATCACGGCCGAGGAGTTTGTCAAACTGCTATGACGAAGCGCCCCACGCCGCCGGTATGCCTTCGAGCGGAGTGACAAGCCGCGATGCTGTCGCGGTGAACTTGTATCGGTCCGGGGAGCGCCCGCGGCTCGCGGACCGTCGTCGCCGGGCCGGCGACAACACACCCTTCCCCGCCGATTCCGGGCAAACGGAGTCGCGCGGAGCGGACTTCCGCACTCCGAGGCCCGCGCGCCGGCTACGGCTTGAGCACGATTTTGCCCGAAAGCGCGCCGGACTTGCCGATGGTGTTCTCTTCCTGAATCCGGTGGGCGGCGGCAGCCTCGGCCAGCGGCATCACGCGGTCGATGCGCGGCTTGAGCTTGCCGGCCGCCAGCCATTCGTTGATGTCCTCGGCGGCCTCGCGCTGTTCGTCCGGGTGCGCCGAGAACATGACGAAGCCGTGCACGGAGCAGCCCTTGACGTAGAACGGCCCCACCGGGAACGGCGGCCGGGCGTCGCGGCCGGCCATGAGCACGATACGGCCGCGGGAAGCGAGCGCGGCCACGATCTTGTCGAAGTCCGGCTCGCGCGTGGTCTCCCACCACACGTTCACGCCGCCGGGCGTGATTTTGCGCAGCGCCAGGTTCGGCTCGACGGTGCGATAAACGATCGCGTAGTCGGCGCCGAGGTTGAGGATGGCCTCGGCCTTTTGCGGACTGCCCACGGTGGCGATGACCCGCGCGCCGGTGAGCTTGGACATCTGCACCACCGTCGATCCCACCCCGCCGCTGGCGCCGTTCACGAAAATGGTCTCGCCGCGCTGGAGCTTCGCGTCGCGGAACAAGCCCAGGTGCGCGGTGATGCCGACCAGCGCGATCGCGGCGGCCTGTTCGTCCGTGACGTTCGGCGGCGTGGGATAGACGAAGCATTCGTCCACGCTGATGTACTCGGCGAAGGTGCCCTGCCGGCCGAGCAACCCCTGGTTGCTGCCCCAGACGCGGTCGCCGGGTTCCAGGCTCGCCACGTCCGGCCCGACCGCCTCCACGACGCCGGCAAAATCGCAGCCCAGGATGAACGGCTGCGGCAGGTCCATCTGCACCAACCCGCTGCGGATGTAAGTGTCGATGGGATTGAGCGCGACGGCGTTGACCTTCACGAGCACGTGCGAGCCGGCGGGCGCGTGCGGCTTGGGCAGGTCGCCGAAAACGATGTTCTCGGCCGGGCCGGGAGCGGTGATGTAGGCGGCTTTCATGCGGCGCGGCGAAAGCTTGGCAGCTTACGGCGCGCCGACGCAATAGAGTTTGCGATTCGTGCGGATGAACAGCTCATGGTCCGCGGCCGCGATGCTCGAGCGCGTGCGGTCGTCGCTGGCGTCGCCAAATTCGGCGCGGTGCAGCACCTGGCCGTCCGCCGCGTCCACCACCACCGCTTCGGCGCGAAAGTTGAGGAGGTAAATCTTGCCGTCCGCGCCGGTCGGCGAAGCTTCGTACTTGGCGTTGCCCGGCGTGGCGATCATCCACTTGACCTTGCCGGTGGCCGGTTCGACGCGGGCCAGGCTTTTGCGGAGGTCGCTCAGGACAAAGAAATCGCCCAGGTAAAACAGCGGTGTGGGCACGTCGCTGGTGACTTCGCGCTGGCGGTCGGTTTTCCAGGCGATGGCGGAGTCGCCGAGCCTGCCTTCGCCGCCGGCTTTGATGGCGTAAATCGGGTCGCCTTTGGGCGCGCACGCGAGAATGACGCCGTCACCCGTCACCGGCGAAGGCACGAACCGCCAATGCGGAATCTTGCGCGGGTTCCAGGTCCCCCAACGCCAAAGCTCGCGGCCCGTGGCGGGGTCGTGCCCGGTCAGGCAATCGCCGCCGGCGATCAAAATCTCGGTGCGGCCCTTGAAGGTGAACGGCAACGGCGAGGCGTAGGATTCGTGCGACTCGGCCACCGCGTCGCTGGGCCGGACGTGCCGCCAAAGCTCCTTGCCGGTGGCCGGATCGAGCGCGAGCAGGAAAGAGTCGATCGGGCCGTCTTTGCGCCCCCGCCCGTTCACCGGCACGTCGCGTTGGAGCACCTGCACGTAGAGCTTGCCGTCGAAAAGCAGCGGCGTACTGGCGAACGTCCACTGAAAGGCGAACTCGCTGTAATCCTTCGTGAGGCTGCGCGACCAAAGCAACTGGCCGCCCAGGTCGAAGCCGAGCAGGTTGCCGTCGCCGTAAAAATAGAAAACCCGCTCGCCGTCGGTGACCGGCGACGGCGAGGCGAAGTTGCTCATCTCGTCGCGGCGGCTGCGGTCGGCGACGCGGTGGCGCCAGAGTTCCTTGCCGGTGCGCCGGTCAAAGCACAGCGCGAGCAGCGATTGGTCCGCGTTGTCGGTCGAGGAAATGAAAACGCGGTCACCCCAAAGGATCGGGGTGGCCGCGCTCGGCCCCGGCAGGTTGGCCGTCCAGCGGACGTGCTCGGTTTTCGAGAAGCTGGCCGGGAGGTTCGTGGCGGCGCTGGCGCCGTTGAAGAACGGCCCGCGCCAGTGCGGCCAGTTGGCGGCCTGGAGGGCCACCGTGCCGGCGGCGAGCAGGGCAAACAGGTGGATTGGTCGGTGCATGGCGTTCAGAGTAATCGCCCGGCGGCGGCCGGCAAACCGTCTCCGCGATTGAACTGCGCCGGGCGGCGTCCTACCTTTCGTCCATGCCGGAAATTGCCGAGCCGGTCGCAGCGCCCGGCGTCACATTCGACGAGCAGACCCAGTCGAAGCGCGCCTTGGATCCGGGTTACCTGGTGATTTGCTGGAACGACCCGGTGAATCTCATGGTCTATGTGACCCACGTGTTCATGGTCGTTTTCGGCTGGCAGAAGCAAAAGGCCGAGCTGCACATGCTCGAAGTCCACAACAAGGGCAAAAGCGTGCTCACGCGGGAGGGCCTGGAACGGGCCGAGTTCTACGTCCACACCCTGCAACAATACGGCCTGCAAGCCACGCTGGAGCGCGACGAGGCATGAAACTCCACCGCGCGGAAGCTGACCGCTACGAATTCCACCTCGGCCGGCGCGAACA